>JBNATO010000015.1:0-15280 GCA_049701555.1 Thermacetogeniaceae bacterium
AACCAGAAGAGCGTTTTTTTTTGCTACTTCATTAGTCATAATTCAGATTCCTCTAAGGACGATCCCAACAAACTAACAGGAGGTTTCTTATACGAAATCTATGACATTCAGATTCCTCTAAGGACGATCCCAACTCTGTGACAATCACAGTGAGTGAAATGCCGACTCCATTCAGATTCCTCTAAGGACGATCCCAACTTGGGCGGTCTTGTCACCGGTTACACTTGGTACACAGATTCAGATTCCTCTAAGGACGATCCCAACTGTTCAGCCGCATAGCTTTCCAGCTGGATGTCTTCTAATTCAGATTCCTCTAAGGACGATCCCAACTCTGGAGGAGCATCGCCGATGTGTTCCGCAGTGCGATTCAGATTCCTCTAAGGACGATCCCAACTACTACAGGGCATTGGGGGAGCGTTGACGGCTCTGACATTCAGATTCCTCTAAGGACGATCCCAACTGCGCTTCGACCCCGCCTTGAAGAAGGCCATCCGGCATTCAGATTCCTCTAAGGACGATCCCAACCCTCACCAGTTAAGTCCGTCCAGTAGGGCATATTAAATTCAGATTCCTCTAAGGACGATCCCAACCAGAAGACCGCCGAGACCAGGGCGAAGCTGGCGGAGAATTCAGATTCCTCTAAGGACGATCCCAACTGCATACAAAATACCCAGTTTATCCCTTATCTCCACGCCCACTATAGTCAATTTTGCGTCAAACCGCCGGCTGTGCAAAAGCTACTTCAGACAAACATTTCAGAGAAAATTGTCAGTTGGGTCTGGTGTATTTGTGATGATATCCCGGTTTATTTTCACCCCATCAGCGAGCGTATAGATCACCACAAAATCGCGGTCGATGTCCAGCACTCTGTTGAGTTCCTTTTTCAACAGAGCGATCTTCCCCTCTGTGAGGTCCCCCTCGAAAACAGATTTCTGCACGTGGATCAGGTACTTCCGGCAGGTCTTCAAGGTTTTTACCAATCTTTTGCGTCCTTCGGCATCTTCGGTACTTATGTCATAGACAAGTATGACGTGCATCTCACCACCAGACCTTCATGGGAGAAAATGAGTCTTCCCCCAACAGGTGCTTGATCAGCTTATAAAGGTCAAGCCTGATCAGGCTCTTGTACTTTACCTTTCTCCTGAGCTTGCGGTGAATGATGGTGTTTTCCAGCAATTGTTCGAATTCTTGGACAAAAATCTTCCTCCCGCTTTCTTTGAGGTAACAGCAATTTAGATTCTGGTCGAAGTGACCTTCATTCAGCGTACCCTGGTTGATCAGGCGAAAGATCAGCCTGTCCACGAGTATCGGCTTGAATATCTCCGAAACATCCAATGCCAGCGAGTACCTGCGCTCTGAAGGCTCGTGGAGGTAGCTGATCACAGGGCTCAAGGCTGTCCGCCGGATCTCCTTGAGCACCGTCGTATAAAGCATCGAATTGCCAAAGGAGATCAAGGCATTCAGGGCGTTGGCAGGAGGCCTCTTGGAGCGCTCTCCGAACTCCCAGCCGGTGATCTCCTCCCACTTGGAATAATAAAGCTTGCGGACATGAGCCTCCACGCTCATCAACTCGCCGATCTCCCCGGCTTCCTTTGCCGCCTCCCGGAACTCGTCCAGCCTCTGGCACGCCTCGTCCTCGCAGCGCTTTTCCAGATTGCGCCTGATGTTGTGGATCGCCCCTTCGACAAAGCAGCGTGCCAAGACTAGCCTCTTCTCCGCGTCCAGATAGTGCTCCACCTGCCTCACCAATAGGACGCCGGAGTTGAGCGACTCCCGGGGGAGAAACGTCCCTGTGTAGTTCCCATAGTAATCGAAGAAGTGAATGCTGATCCCGTGCTGGCCCAGGAAATCGAGCAGCTTGCTGTTGAGATCGAGTTCCCCAAAGCAGTAGATGTGGTCGATGTCCTCAACCGGGAGATACCTGCGGGAATCCGCTGTCTCAAAGGCCAGAGTGTTATCCTTGCGGCGCAGGCATCCAGAGGAAAAAAGGTAATATGTGCGGTTCATTCCCTTCAGGCCCCCTGTTCAAACAGCACAGAAATCCCAATAGGCACATTTTTGACAGAATTTTCTCTTTTTTGCAAGAGGCGGGATCTGGTGGTTTAATATCTCCCTGATCTCGCTCACTGCCCTTGCGATCGCTTCTTCATCATCAGGAGTCATTTCTACTTCAACCCTCCTCATGCTCACCGGGTAGTGAAGCACTCCCCTCCGGCAGTTGACGCCCTTTTGTTTCAATACGAAGATGTAATACTTCAGCTGCCAGAGATGGGCATCTTCGAACTTCCTGCTCTTCTTCACCTCGTGGACGATGACTTCATCCCCGTACTTCAAAAAATCGATCTTTATGCTGTCTATCTGCCTGTCTCGCTCGTGCTCGCGGGGAAACCTCGTCTCATGCAGGATTTTCCCTTTGATGACGTTGGCGTTGCCCGTGACGTTTTCCAGGTCAAGCCCCTTGGCATGCAGCCACAGCTTCCGGTGGCAGATGAAGTAGTATGAGACCAGCACGCCGGTGATGCCAATCTCCTCTGTTCCCAGCTCCACTCACTCATTCCCCTTTCCCAGCAGCCCTAAATGCTCGTCGTAATCGAGGTCAGCCAGGTAAATACCTGAAAGCCACCTCTCCAGCTGAGAGCATCGGCGCTTTAGGAGTTCGTCGTCCAATTCACCAACCCTGGAGATAACCTCACCGACCTCTATCCTTCTTATCGCCTCCTCCACCAGATACCACGGGGCGCTGACGACAAACCCGCTTAAAGCCTCTGCTATATCGTCGTAAGAGAGCATATTCCCCCTTTCGGATATGCATCTGGCCAGAGCCTCATAGAACTCTTCTTCCAAAGAGGACGGCACTACGCTGCAGTCGCTCATCTGCCTGAAGAGGCGCTGGGCATCGCTCCTCCTGTCAGAGCAGTAACCGTGATCCAGGATATCCAGGGTCTCCTCGTAGATCCCCACATACGAGCCGATCCCTGTGGGGTTTTCTTTCAGCAGCATATATGTGACATCCACCCAGATCTGTTTCTGGCGCTCCGTCAGGGAGAGAGCGGGAACCCCAGCCACCTCCAGCCTCTCGATCAGGCGCCCAGCCAGGTCCCTGTCCTCGGGTTTTCCTTTCCTCTTCCGACCAGGTTGCAGCAGCTCAGCGATCACCTGGCGCGCCCTGCCCTCTATCTCTGCCTCCTCCTCAGCCGCGGCGACAGAGCATCCAGACTGCATCTCCATCATCGCAGCTAAAACGGCGAGCGACAGCAGGGTGAACTCGAAGTCATAGACGCTGGTGCTCCTGGAGGAATTCACTTTTCCTACGCCTGAACCCAAAAGCACGCCTTTGCCTGCTTCTCCAGCTGGCTGCCGCACAAGGATGACCACATTAGAATCCCCAGGAGCCCATCTCCCATCCTTCAGGGCATAGCGCCTGTAGACCCGCCCCATCCTCTGGACAAGGCTGTCGACCGGAGCTGCCTCCGTGAAGAGGATGTCTGCGTCGAGGTCGAGCGAGGCCTCCACTATCTGAGTGGCCACCACGACGCATCCGCCTGAAGGGCGGTTCTCACTGTTCGGCATGAGGGCAAACACACGGGCTTCCTTCTCTCGCCGGTGCTCCAGCGTAAAGCGGGAATGGAGCAGGACGTGCTCCACATCCGCCTTCGTCCCCTCCAACCTCTTGAGCAGCCCTTTGTAGACCTCCCTTGCCGCCTTTACGGTATTCATCACAGCCAAGACTTTCTTCCCCCTACATGCCTCTGATATCAGCCTCTCCGCAAGCCGGGAAGAGTCGCCGTCCCACTTCTCCAGCCTCACGCTGTGTCTGCTCGATGACGCCAGAGGCTTCAACTCTTCCACCTCTTCCAGCAGATTGAAGGTCTTCGCCCCTGCTCTCTTCTCCAGCTGGTCTCTGACGAAGCCGGGGAGGGTAGCCGTCATCAGCAGAACGCTTCCCCCTATCTCAGCTGCCTGCTGGACGAGGTGGGTGACGATGGCGGCTGCCCTAGGATCATACGCCTGGACCTCATCGATCGCCACGCACGCTCCCATCAATGCGGCGTAAATGCGCTCGAAGCCAGGATAGCGGAGCGCTGCAGGGACTATCTGGTCAGCGGTGCAGACAATATATGGATGGCCGAGGTGCCGCGCCAGCTCCACCGCCTGCCTGCTCTCCCCTTCCACTTCGTCTTCGTTCAGCTGTGGCTGCCTCCTGAGCCTGCGCAGCGCCAGAGCCGCATCCCCGTGGAGCAGGGCAGCCTTGTTCTCCCACCCGCTTCTTACGCTGCCGAGCAGGCTGCTGATGCGCCCATACAGGGAGTTGGCCGCGACCCTCAAGGGGAGCACGAAGAAGAGCTTCCTCCCCCCTCCCCAGAGGCTGGCGAATTCGGTCTTCCCCACACCTGTAGGGGCGACGGCGATCACCACAGCTCCCCTTTCTCTCAGATCGGGCATCGCTTCCAAGAAGCTGGCCTGCCAAAGCCTGTCGAACCTCTTCTGCAGAGCTTCCTTGAGCTCTTCGTAGGATGCCCTCTCCCCGATCTCGATCTGCGATGCCTGAACAGAGTGATTCTCGTCCATGTAAGAGGCGAAGTGATCCGCCCTCATCAGATTCCCTGCGATGAAGATCCTCAGCCTCTCATCGGAGTCAGCCGCCCTGAGCCTCTCAGAGAGGAAGATCATGTTGTAGGGAGGCGTGATGAGACCCGACGCCCCGAGGTCGTTATACATCAGGTATTTCACAACGTCCTCGTTGAAACCGACAGCTTCGAGCCCCAACCCGTGCTCCTCAGCCAGCTCCTTCAGCCCTTCTTTCAGCTCCCTGAGCATTCCCTCGTAGCAGCCACGGCACCCTTCCAACATCCTCGCCCGCTCTTTGAAAAGCTCGCTTGAGGCCCCCAAGAGGTAGTCGGGGAAGTTCTCCCTCCAGTGGTGAAACGCCACCGCCGAGAGAACAGCCTCCTTCAGCTCGTCGCTCAATGGGAGAAGCCCGGCCTCGATGAAGAAGAGGGCAAATAGGCTGTGCGGCAGCTGGAACTCACTCAGGCACTTCCTGCACCTCTTCTCATCCGGGAGAGCATCCTCGCCCCTGTTCCCCATCTCTCTGCGCAGCCGCCTCTGAAAAACAGGGTCGAGCTTCCCCAGGTCGTGGAGCAGCCCGGCGTAGCGCAGGGCCTGCCACCAGGCTTCAGGCACACCGCCGCAGGCGCCGGAAGCCTCCAGAGCCCTGATGCACTCCAGAACCTTCCCCGTGTGCTCAGCAAGTGTAGTTCCGCTGCTCTTGGCAAGAAACCCCATCTTTTTCCTCCTCTCCGACTCCGATGCGCCGGGCATCTATCCTGGCGAAAAACACCGGAACTCCCTTTTCAGCATCGCAGTAAAGCCTGGGGTATCTCCCTGGCGCCAGCCAGGGGATGCTCCCGTCGAAGAGGCGCACCGGGATGTACTCGAAGTCTCTGCATCCACCATCGCCCCTCAGGCGGTAAACAGATGCGATGAGGTTGGCGCTCCCAGCCACGCGCTCCCAAAAATCCTCATAATCACCGGGCTCTACCCCCTGCGGCCTGTAGACGAAAGCCCCGGCTCCCTTGCCAGGATCGGGCATCCACTGCCTGTATAACGGAGCGTTTCTGGAGTCATTTGGCTGGGAGCTGAGGCTGATCTCCGCATCAGAGACCTCCTCCAGAACAGCCCAATCCTCAGACCTCCCCAGGTGGAGGTGCGAGATCCAGCGCTCGGGACGGAAAGCGTTTTCCTTGAGCGTTGCGATGACCCTGTCATCTGGGTGGACAAGATAGATCAGGACCTCAACATCGTTGAGGATAAAGAAAGTGACAGGCTGCTGCCCCCCTGGGTGCTCCGGTATGTCCTGGTACGCCCTGTTCCTGAGCGTGCCGAAGCGCTCCTTATGGCTACCGCTGCTCAAGTTCCGCAGCCAGGTGTATTCCTGAGTGATCGCCCCCGCGCGGCAGAGGATGCCGAGGCCGAAGGGCTCAGCGAGCAGCCGCCCGATGTCGTCTTTGCTTCCCAGGATGTTTGCCAGAAAGCCGATCACGGTAGAATAAGGCGGCACCAGGTAGGTATGGCGCGGATCGCTCGTCTGGGGCACCCGAAAGTGGGCGCTGGGGGCCGTCACCCTGATCCTAAGCGCTGCGAACCCCCTCATCAGGCACCAGCCTCTCCGGAGCCGTCTTTTTTCTCTGCTGGGTAAACAAACTCTGCGATCTCGCCGGCATCAATCCCCCTGATGAAATCACCCTCTTTTAGCTCCTCCGACAGCGGCAGCAGCGACTCATACCAGGCCCTGATGATGTGGCTGTTCTTCCGCGCCCTTGCGAGCAGGTCCGCGCTGATCTCGCCGTCCGCAAAGCCTATCGCCGGGTGAAAGACCGGAACCGGAACTCTAAGGGCAGCCATCACGCAGAACTGGGGGTTCGTGCCGTAGCTCTCCGTGCTCGAATGGAGGGAGAAGCCGGCAGCGATTATATTAAGGACCTGTTCCAGCCTCTTCCTGTACTCTTCGTCGGCTACGACAAACAGCAACCGACATCCCTCATCCTTCGCACTCTTTACCCCGACATAGCCAGGAGGGTCGCACACCTTCCTTCCTGCACTTATTGCAGAAGAAGCTACGCTCTGGCTCAATGGAATAGCATACCACTCCCATCCATCCTCCAGCTCAAGCCTCTCGACCCTTTCGCCAACCTCACTAGCAGAAGCCTTCGTAAGGCGGCCCAACCAATCATTGATACTTGGGTCATCTGCCCCAGCAATCACCTCCTGCTGGCCGAAACGGCATAAATCAAGGGTATAGGAGATCCTATAGAGGGAATAATGCTCTTCCTTGGAAAAGGGGTTTGGGTTGGCCTTTGTGCCGCGCCTCACCGCCCTTGCCACAAGGTCGTGGTTGGCGTAAAAGGCCATATCCCCCTGCCACGGCTCCAGAGAGATCGCCTTCGTGACCCCAAGCGGAGCCTTGCGCGTGACCGTGAATGGATTCGTGCGCATGAAACCGAAAAGATCGAGCTCAGGATAGCTCACGATATTAGCCTCAGGAAAGTCGAACTGCAAGACGTCTCCATCCTTTGTCACCGGCGCCGGCTGCCACCCATAGAGGTCCCTCAGAGCCACAAACATATGATGTCGGATAAAGGCGCGGCTCATGAAGGAATAGGTGCCGTCACGCCGCCCCAGCTTCTTGATCGACTGAATGCTTTCGGCGATCTTTTCATCGCGGTTCACAGCGGAACTCTCAAAGACAACGGTTGCGGTTACACCCAAAGCCTTAAACTTATCCCTGTTCACCAACATCATCGCTCATCCCTCTCCCTTCATCTTCTTCTGGCTGGCCAGAAGCGCCGCCGGCAGTCACACCCGCGATGTAGGCGAACACCCCTGCCCTGAAAAGCGAATCGTCCCTCACCTCAAAGACCCTGCTCAGCTCCTCAGGGAAGGTCCGGCCGCTGGCTATATAAGTCCTCAAGAGAATATGGTAGACATCGTCCCTTCTCCCGAGCCTGGCGAGTTCGAGGATCCGAAAGACCAGATTCTTCTTAGAATTTTCGTCAGTGTTGAGCGGGCCTCTCCTCCCCTCCTCGCGCAGCCTGTCCATGTTCAGGTACCTCACGCTCTCACCACCCTGTCGTTTGATCTCGGCATAAAGCTTAAGCAGGTCGAACACCTTCCCGCTGTCTGTGAGCACTCCCACCTCAACCCCTCCCTTTCCTCCCAGTAAGGAGTAGAGAGAAATGTAAGCAATGTCGAGAAAATCCTCGATTCTCTCCGCGAGCAAGAGCCTCCAGATCCTCTCCTCCACTTCGCCCCTCGCTGAAAAGCTGCGGAGCAGTGCAGAGATCCTCGTGTTCAGCAGCCATCTGGCAACCGTTGCTGAGACAAAGTGATATTCCGCCTTGCCTTTCCTCAAACTCAGAACTTCTAAACCCTGGAGCGTCCAGCCTCCGAGCAGCCTCCTCAGCCTCGAGCTCGCCGCCAGAGCATCTAGGAGGCTGTGAAAGCCGGGGCCTCCGGCCATTACCGCTGAAGATTCCGCCCTGAGCAGGCGGTTGAGGTACCAGTTGGCTTTAAGAGATCCGGTGTTCAAAAAGAAACCCCTGTTCCGGACGATGTGGTAGCAGAGGAGGTACGACCTGCACGTCCTGCACATCGGAAGGGAAGGCTTTCCGTTCCAGAATGAGTTGGGGAACATCTTGGGGGCAGAGCCAAAATCCCTGGAGACAGTTCTCAGAAAGTAAAAGTCGTAGGGCCTACCGCTGGGTTCAGCTGCAAATTTCTTTCCGCAAAAGGCGCACGTCAGGTCACTACCCCCATCCTCTAGGACAAACCACCTCTCTAAAACACCGCTCAAAACCTTATAGCTGTCCGATGTCGCCAGGTTCTCGTAGTCGCCCCCCTTCCTCAGCGTCCTCCTGGCAGCAGCGGTAAGCCTTACCTTTGCAGCAAGGCCCGGTGAAACCCCTGGAAGCTCTTGCCACACAGCAGATGCAAGAAGAGCCTTCACGAGGCTGTTGGCAGCCTTCTTCGTCACTCCACTGCTTTTGATGAGGGCATCCGCCAGCTTGCCCTCCCCTTGACCGCTCACATACCTCTCTAGCAATTCAACCAGCGACTCCCGGGGATAACTCGCGAGCTCATCCTCTGCCGCCTTATCGGAGCCAGAGCCGAGGGAAAGGGTCTTCCCTGCCCACCACCAGACGACCCGCTTTACGCCACCCGCGGGTTCATCCCTGCTGGGGTAGCCCGGCGGCAGGGGTTTCTCAGCGCCGCTGAAGACCGCCTCAGCGAGGTCTCCCGGGATCACCGCTGAGCCGTCATCCTTAAGAAAAGTCTCTACGACACCCTCCCCCAGGCCATGCTCCAGCACCTCCAAGAAGCCCTGGACGCAGGCGTTAAAGTACCAATCCGCAGGATAGATCTCCAGGTCATTCAAACCGCATTCCACCCCTTTCGCATCAACCGGGATTTACACCCGTTCCAGCATCCCAAACCCCTGCCCTGTTCTCACCCCGATCCCGAAGTCATAGAGGAACTGCAGAGAAGCCGGCGAGCCTTTTAGAGCAATCCTACCCTGGACAGCCGTGATCATCCCTCCGTAATGGGCGCAGACGCCCTTGCGCAACGATGACAGCTCAGGCACAACCGAGACAGGAGAGATCCTCCCAGGAGGAAGATAATCTGGGCTCAAGAATTCCAGCCGCTTGAACATGTGCGTGTTGATCGCCTCTGCGATCTCCTCAGGTGAAGATGCTGAAGGATCGAGGTAGCCGTCCTTTCCCCTCAACACCGCATGGCCGGCGATCCTGAAGACAGCTGTTTCCTCTCTCAGGCGCCTCAAGGGCATCACTGAGAGCGAAGCGACCTTCAGGCCCAAAACAGCAGGCCTGTCGTAAAGCCGCAGGGCACCGTTGGCGGCAGCGGTCAGAACAGGGGGGATCCCTGTGGAGATCACCATCTGCACAGGCGGGACAACCTCGAGCAGCTGCTCCTCGCTCTTCCACCCGACGACTCGCCTAAAGCCCACTCCAAAGACATACGGGCTGAAGCCCGGCCTCTCCAGAGCGAAGCGCTCAGCCACCCCAGAACCCTCGAAAAGCTGCTTCAAGAGCGATATAAAGTGCCGCCGGAAATCAAACGGAATAACAGCCTTATCTCTGCCATCTGCTGGAACCAAACAGATCCTCAGACGCACAACCCATCCCCTCGCCTCGCTTGATCTTCTCAGAAAGCAAGCTCTCCACACCTCACCCCCCTCGAAAACAAAAACTGCCCTTCTATTATTTAGACATTATGCATCATTTTTCCTACTGCCCCGACAAAAACCCAGACCTAATATAAAGAGCTGAAACGGCAGATAATAAATTGCAGGGCGTAAAACTGGCAGCAAGGGAGGAATTTCACAGA
Source organism: Thermacetogeniaceae bacterium (assembly GCA_049701555.1). Classification (GTDB taxonomy): domain Bacteria; phylum Bacillota; class DSM-12270; order Thermacetogeniales; family Thermacetogeniaceae; genus JBNATO01. The sequence continues at coordinate 9,907 of JBNATO010000015.1, forward strand.
TGAACCGCTACGTCTGCATCCACGGGCACTTCTACCAGCCGCCGCGCGAGAACCCCTGGCTCGAAGACGTCGAACTCCAGGACGAGGCCTACCCCTTCCACGACTGGAACGAGAGGATCACCCACGAGTGCTATGCCCCCAACGCCGCATCGCGCATTCTCAACGAACGGGGGCAGATCAGGAAGATCGTCAACAACTACGCCAGGATCAGCTTCAACTTCGGCCCCACCCTGCTCCACTGGATGGAGGCGAACGAGCCCGAGACCTACAAAGCGGTCATCGAATCCGACAGGGAAAGCATGCAGAGGTTCTCAGGGCACGGATCTGCCATCGCCCAAGCCTACAACCACATGATCATGCCCTTGGCAAACCGCCGCGACAAATACACCCAGGCGATCTGGGGGATCAGAGATTTCGAGCACCGCTTCGGCAGGAAGCCCGAGGGGATGTGGCTGCCGGAGACAGCCGTCGACATGGAAACACTGGAGATCCTTGCTGAGCTCGGGATCACCTTCACCATCCTGGCTCCCCACCAGGCCCGCCGCGTGCGGAAGATCGGCAGCAGCGCCTGGCAGGAGGTCGGGCCCGGCAGGATCGACCCCTCGATGCCCTACAGGCTTTACCTGAACAAGAGCGGGCGCTTCATCAACATCTTCTTCTACGACGCCCCGATCGCCCGCGCCGTAGCCTTCGAGGGCCTTCTCAGCAACGGCGAGCACTTCGCCCGCAGGCTCTTGAGCGGGTTCGCTGAGTGGCGCTCCTGGCCGCAGATCGTCCACATCGCCACTGACGGCGAGACCTACGGCCACCACCACCGCTTCGGCGACATGGCCCTCGCCTACGCCCTGGACTACATCGAGAACAACAAGCTGGCGCAGATCACCAACTACTCCGAATACCTGGAGATGCACCCTCCCACCCACGAGGTGGAGATCATCGAAAACACGTCCTGGAGCTGCGCCCACGGCGTCGAGCGCTGGAGAAACAACTGCGGATGCAACTCCGGAATGCACCCCGGGTGGAGCCAGGCCTGGCGCGCCCCACTGCGCAACGCCCTAAACTGGCTCCGCAACACGGTGGCCTCACGCTACGAAGAAGAGGGGCGCCGCTACTTCAAAGACCCCTGGGCGGCGCGGAACGACTACATCAGCGTCATCCTCGACCGCTCGGCGGAGAGCCTGCGGGGGTTCCTGGACAAGCACGCAGCCAGAGCGCTAGACCCGGCGGAGCAGGTGACAGCGCTGAAGCTCCTGGAGATGCAGCGCCACGCCATGCTGATGTTCACAAGCTGCGGCTGGTTCTTCGACGAGATCTCGGGGATCGAGACCGTCCAGATCCTCCGCTACGCCGGGCGCGTCATCCAGCTCGGACAGGAGGTCTTCGGCTGCTCCTACGAATCCCCTTTCCTGGAGATCCTGGAGCAGGCCAAGAGCAACATCCCCGAGCACCGCAACGGCGCCCATGTCTATGAAAAATTCGTCAAGCCAACGGTCGTCAACCTCCCCAAGGTCGGCGCCCACTATGCCATCAGCTCCCTCTTCGAGCAGCAAGAAGAGCGCTCGCGGATCTACTGCTACACAGTCGAAAGGAAGGACCACAGGGAGCTGGAGGTCGGGAAGGCAAAGCTGGTCTGCGGCAGGGCCGGAGTCACCTCCGAGATAACCAGGGAGTCTATCGTGCTGGACTACGGTGTGGTCTACTTCGGAAGCGTCAACGTCAGCGGCGGAGTCCGAGCCTGCCGCGGCGACGAGGAATACCAACAGATGGTGAAGGAGCTCTCGGAGACGTTCGAAAGAGGAGACATCTCCGGGGCTTTCAGGCTCCTCGACAAGCACTTCGAGGGAAGGATCTTCTCCTTAAGGCAGCTCTTCCGCGACCGCCAGCGCAGGATCCTGGAAACAATCATGGAATCGACGCTGGCCGAAGTGGAGGCCGACTACAGGCGGATCTACGACAACCACCTCCCCCTCATGCGCTTCCTCAAAGACATCGAGCAGCCGCGGCCGCGCGCCCTCAGCTGCGCAGCCGAATTCGTGCTCAACACCGACCTGCGCCGGAAGCTTTCCGAGGAGGATCTCGACATCGACAAGATAACGGGGATCCTCAACGAGGCCAAAGCCCTGGAAGTCGTCTTCGACAAAGAGGGGCTCGGCTATACCTTAAGGAAAACCATCGAAAGCCTCGCTGGGCAGCTGCGCTCAAGGCCTGAAGACATCTCTCTCCTCGAAAAACTGGAGAAGGCATCAGCGCTTGCCCGCACGGTGCCCTTCGATGTAGACCTCTGGAAGACACAGAACATTTACTACAGGATGCTCCAGGAGGTCTATCCGGAGATGAAGAGGAGGGCAGAGAGGGGGGACGAGAGCGCAGAAGTCTGGCTCTCCCACTTCAACTCCCTCGGAGACCACCTTCAGGTGCGGCGGGGATAGCTTTTCAGACCCCTTTACAAAGAGAGAAAGGCGTGCTAAACTATAATTGCTAATATCAAATTTTATCTCTATTAACCGTCCTGTTGACCTCAATACACAAGAAAGGTGGTCGCTATGCCGATATTCGACTTCAAGTGCAACGACTGCGGAGAGAGGTTCACGGAGCTCCTCGCAAGCTACTTCGAAAAGGACAAGGTCAGCTGCCCGAAGTGCGGCAGCAAGAACGTCACGCTGCTGATCTCCGCCTGCGGATTCGGCAGGAGCAACGGGTTGATCTTCGGCGGCTGAGGGTCCTAACGAGAAGGGCAGGTTGCCCTTCGGCAGATGGCCTGCAGGCAGGGGGCTTCCCCTGCCTGATTACTTTTATAGGGAATTGTTCTTCAATTGTTCTTCCTTATCCTACCTAATCCGTCTTGGTATTCACGTAATTATGTGATACACTAATTTGCGTGGAGGTGATGCAGTTGGAGTACCAAAACGTTACCCTCTCAATCCCCAAGGAGTTGCTGCGCAAGGCAAAGCACATCGCCATCGAGCGGGGTACCTCTCTTTCCGGACTGCTGACTCAGCTGCTCATCGATCTCACCGCCAAAGAAGAGGAATACCGTAGAGCTCGGGAGCGCCATCTTGCCATGTTAGAAGAATTTAACATGGCCACAGGGGGCTTCCTAAACGTAGGCAGGGATGAACTCCATGCCCGGTAAAAACATCAGGCTGCAGTTCGTCGACACCAACGTGCTGGTTTATGCCCACGATGCGTCTGCCGGAGAAAAACACAGCCGGGCCAAAGCCCTAATAGAGGAACTCTGGCAGGGGGGCAATGGATGCCTCAGCGTGCAGGTCCTGCAGGAGTTCTACGTCACGGTCACCCAAAAGGTCCCCCAGCCTCTCGCCTCAGAGACAGCAGCCAGGATCATCGAGTGCCTATCCCACTGGCGAGTACACACACCTGATCCGTGCGATGTGCTGGAGGCCATCGACATCCAGCAGCGGCACCGGATATCCTTCTGGGATGCCATGATCATCCGCAGCGCAGAGGCCCTGGGAAGCGAGGTTATCTGGTCGGAGGACCTCAATCCAGGCCACCAATACGGAAAAGTAAAAGTTTTGAATCCTTTCGTCATCTAACCAATCCCCATCGAACCGTATTTGGCCGGTTCCTGTTTCCTGCCACTGACATTCCAGTGAATAGAGAGGAGGCCGTCCCTTGTCTGCTCAGTCGGAGCGCTAGCGGGACACCCTGGCCTTCAGGCGGTGAAGGTAAATCTGGGCGGAGCCGAGCTCCCGCACCCTGAGCAGCCAGCAAGCGAAAACGTAGGCCAAGGCTCCCGCACACAGCAGGAGGGCGAGGCGCAAACCCAGCGCCGCGAACGAGGCCAGCCCCCCACCTCCGAGCCAACCCCTGACGAACCCCTCCAGCGCCGCCCAGGGGCCAAAGCCAGAAAGCCTCCCGTTCAGCCAATAGACGAGGGCGCCAGCGGCGCCGGAGGCCGCAGCCATCCTGGAGAGCTGCCGCAGGAGCTCCCGCCCACCTATGAAGCCCAGGCGCCGCCGCAGCAGGACGATGAGCAGGAGACAGCTGGCGAAGGCAGCCAAGGAGCTCCCCAGAGCCAGTCCGCCGTGGGCGAGATAGCGGACGAGGACGAGGTTTAGGGCGACGTTCACCCCGACCGCCGCCACCCCTGTCCACATCGGGGTAGCCGTGTCCTGAAGGGCGTAAAACGCCCTGGCGAGGTAATCCCTCCAGACCACAAACAGGAGGCCGATGCTGAAGAAGAGGAGGGCGAAGGAGGTCATCGCGGCGTCATGGGCGTCGAACGCCCCCCTCTGGAAGAAGAAGCCGACAAACTCCCTTCTGAGGACGATCAGGGCGACGCTCAGGGGAACGACCAGAAAGGCCAGGGCTTCCAGGCCGCGGCCCAGGCGCTGCCTCAGGCCATCCACGTCCCCCACAGCCCCGCACTCCGCAAGAGAGGGGTAGAGGACCGTGATCAGGGGGGCAGCGAGCAGGCCCTGGGGTATGGCCAGGAGGCGCTGGGCATAGTTGAGCGCGGAGATGCTCCCCTCAGCCAACCCCGATGCCAGTATCCTGTCGACGACGATGTTCATCTGCGTGGCTCCGACGCCGATCAGCACAGGCACCAAGAGCCTCCCCATCTTCACAAGGGCCGGGTGCCTTAAGTCGAACTCCCTGCGGTACTCCACCCCAAACCGGCGCAGGACAGGGAGCTGGACCAAGAACTGGCTGGCGACCGCAGCCACCGTAACCAGGGCGACCCCCTCGATCCCCCAGAAGGCCCCTGAGAGGAAGATCCCGCAGATCATGATGATGTTGTAGGGGATGCCGACAGCCGCCGGGACGACGAAGTGGTGGAAGGTGTTGAGGACGCCTTGTGCCCAGCCGGCGAGCCCCATGAAGAGGATCGACGGGAGGATGATCCGCACTAGGCCAGCTGTGAGGGCAGCCTGCTCACCCCCGAAACCCGGGGCGAGAAGCTTGACGAGAAGAGGAGCGCCAACGGCGGCAAGGGCGCAGACCGGCACGAGAAAGAAGCAGATGGCGTGGAAGCAGCTCCACACAAGGGGGAGGAAGCCCTGGCGCTTCCCCTCCTGATGCAGATATTCGCTGAAAACCGGTATCCCCACAGTGGTGATCGCCGAGGCCACCACCCCGAAGATCATCCCAGGGATGACCATCGCCACAAGATAGGCATCGGTCACCTTGTTCGCCCCAAAGACAGCTGCTAATGCCGCCTCGCGGCCGAACCCCAGCAGCTTGCTCAGGAATGTGACAAGCATCACCGCGGCCGCGGCCCCGGCGACGGACCTCCCGCGGCCATCCCCCTTCAGCCTCAAGCCACATCACCCGTCCTTCGAGAATAACCAAAGCTGCCACATAGCGCCAGCTCAGCAGCACTTCATACCCATTATAAGGCAAACGCCAG
>JBNATO010000016.1:0-14923 GCA_049701555.1 Thermacetogeniaceae bacterium
ATAGCAAGAAGGGGGGGTTACAATGATAACAGTTGGTGTTGTGGGAGCTGGCAAAGGCGGTGGAGCCGTTTTAAAAGCAATGGAAGGGCTGCCGGATGTGAGGGTGGCGGGAGTAGCGGATTTAAACGAGGATGCGCCGGGAATGAGGTTTGCTCGAGAGCATGGAATAAGGACTTTCCGTGATTGCCTGGAGCTGCTGAATTTGCCGGGTCTCGATATAGTTGTGGAGGCTACTGGCAATCCAAAGGTGCAGGAGTTATTACATGCCAACAAACCGGAGAGAGTTACGATCGTAGATGCTCACGTTGCCCGGCTGATGATGACAATGGTCGAAGCTAAAGAGGACATGCTTAATGAACTGTATGCACAGGCTCAAGAGTTAGCGGCGATGGCAGACCAATTGAACAAGAGTGTTAAGGAGATAGCAGCAACAGCTCAGGAGCTTGCGGCTGGAGCTGAGAGCCTGGCAGCTCAAGGAAAGAGGCTTGAGAATATCGCGGATACCGCAAAGCAGCACGTGATGGAAATAGGAGAAGTGCTCGAGTTCATCAAGAAGGTTGCCACTGAAACAAAACTTTTGGGGTTGAATGCAGCTCTTGAAGCTGCTCGTGCGGGCGAGCATGGGCGTGGGTTTACCGTTGTAGCCGATGAAGTCCGTAAGCTGGCAGAAAACAGCGCCGTTTCAGCTGAGAAAATCGGAAAAATATTGCGGAATATCGAGAAGTCTGTTAGTGGAATACTAGCAGAGGTAAACGAGACAGCGGGGGTGAGCGAGCGCCAGGCTGCCTCGACAGAGCAAATGGCGGCGACGATCGAACAGTTGGGGAGTTTGGCAGATAACCTTAAGGATATGGCTGAAAAGCTTGCTGAAATGAAGTAGTTTTGGAATATTGAGAGGTGATTGAAAGATTGTCCTTGAGCGACTCCATAAAGTGATGGCAGCAGCGGGAATTGGTAGCAGGAGATATTGCGAGGAGCTTATCAAAGCTGGCAGAGTTAAGGTTGATGGTAATATTGCTACAATTGGGATGAAGGTGGATCCGGAAAAAAGCCAGATATTTGTTGATGGAAAAAGGATTCTGCCTGAAGAAAAGCGTGTTTGTATACTCATCAATAAACCAAAAGGTTATGTTTCGACTGTAAGGGATCCCCAGGGAAGACCTAAGGTTGTTGATTTAGTACGGCTCCCTGGGGTGCGTCTTTTTCCTGTTGGAAGGCTTGATTACCAGACGAGCGGGTTGCTCCTCCTCACAAATGATGGAGAGTTGGCATATCTGTTGACACACCCGAAATTTGGTATTTGGAAAACGTATCATGCGGTTGTCAAGGGAGTACCTAGTCGCAAAGATTTGGATGTTTTGCGTCGGGGTGTCCCCCTTCCAGAGGGAAAGACCTCTCCGGCACGTGTGAAGATTTTGAAGGTTTTGTCGGAAGAGCATGCTTTGCTGGAGATAAGCCTGCGGGAGGGGAAAAAGCGACAAGTTCGAAAGATGTGTAGTTTTGTGGGGCATCCTGTTGTTGACTTGAAGCGCGTCAAGCTTGGATTCTTGACGCTTGATGGTTTGCGGCCAGGCGAGTACCGGTTTTTGAGTGAGCAGGAGATCGAGAAGTTGAAAAGGATTGCCTACCGAAACGCAAATTCATCAAGAGATGCCCTTTCAGATGAAACATGAAAAAGGGATAATTTTTAAAGGAGTTTTGACAAATAGAGAGAAAGTATTACACAGTTGCTATAAATTGTTCAGAGGAGGAACGGAGGCACCCATGTCTGAAATAAATGAAAAAAAATTGCGGTTAAAAGTGCGTTTTGACTATCGTGGTGAGGACAAGCCTGGTCGGATGTTTTCCCGCGGTAAAGATGGAGAACAGGTGGCAGAAGAGATCAGGGAACAGAGAGCAATATTGCTGAGGAATATTCCAATTCAGGGTGTTAAAATTGAGGAGATCAATACCAACGGGGAGATCTATACCATAAGGGACGAAATAACAGGTCGAGAGGTCGCATATGCTCCTATTGAGTTCATCGTAGAGGCTGACAGCATTGAAAGCGTGATACCTTTGTTGCTGAGGGAGGAGTTTCGAAAGATCGAGGTTCTTTCGCCTGCCGAGATCACCCTTGATAAGCACGAAGTGGAGAGAATCATTTACAAGATGAATGAGGAATTGAGGACTTATAGTTTATACCTGGAAAGAAAACTAAACATGAAATAAAAAACCCACTCTGTTTCTAGGGGGTAAGAAGGTTTGCACCCATCTCTTGACGAGATTGTTAGTCGGGTTGATGACTTACCGGCATTGCCACAGGTCGTGGCGAAGGTGCTGCAGCTTACGGATGACCCCAATTCGACGGTTAAAGAACTCAGTGAAGTTATCTGTCAGGATCAAGTTCTGACGGCGAAGGTGTTAAGACTTGCAAACTCTGCCTATTACGGTTATCCCCGCCGGATCGGAACGATAGTAGAAGCAATTGTGATGTTGGGGTTTAAGGCTATTCGAAATTTGGTGATGGCTGCATCTGTTCAGAAGATTCTTTATCAAAGTGTGGCGGGTTACCGGTTGGAGGCTGGTGACCTGTGGCGTCACTCTATTGCTTGTGCAATGGCTGCTCATAAAGTTGCTAAAAGAGTAGGTTATAATAAGTCGGATGAGGCTTTTATTGCAGGGCTATTGCACGATATCGGGAAAGTCGTCCTTAATGTTTATGTGAACGAGGCATATGGGGAGATCGTCAAAAGAGTAAAGGATCTTCATGTGTCTTTCTCCCAAGCCGAAAAGGATGTTATAGGGTTTACCCATGCAGATGTTGGAGCAAGGGTTGTGGACAAGTGGAATTTGCCAAAACAATATGTGGAGGCCATTGCTTACCATCACGAGCCGGAGTTGGGCAAAGAGAACCCTAGGCTTGTTGCTATTGTACATCTTGCTGACGTAATGTGTATGATGATGGGAATCGGCTTGGGTGGGGATGGGCTTTATTATGCGGTGAGTTCCGAAGCCTTTTCTGTTCTTGGGTTGAGATCGCTTGATGTTGAGAACATCCTGGAGGAGTTGGGGGACCTGTTCATAGATACGGATGCTTTTGACCCTATCTAGGATGCCGGATGGGGTGGAGATACAGGTGTTTGGTCTCTTTGGGGAAGTTTGGGGGGATGAATAATATGGAGAATTATGGCAGCAAACAGGTGGCCGCAGCAGCGATAATGATGGCTTTGACGGAGAGCAGAGAGGAGGAAATGAAAAAAAAGGTTGAGTATGCCAAGAAAGGCATTCGCGCTGCTGCTGTCGATTGTGGCGGCGAGTTTATCAGTTCGGTGAAGAAGTTTGTCGAACACGCTGTAGTTGCTGCAAAACGGGAAGGAGTTATAAGAGAAACTCACAGTGAAGAAGGAGCGGTTGCTGGGGCTACAAGAGAGGCGCTGAATCAGGTGAGCCTGAAGGCGGTGGGGTTTAATGTGGGAGGAAAGATAGGGATGGCACGTTATAAGGATCATATCAGTGTTGCCATCTTTTTAGGGGTTGGTCTTCTGCATCTGGATGAGGTAGCTATTGGTCTAGGACATCGTGCTGTTTGTTAAGGGGGAAGGAGTCGCTTGGGGAGCCTTTGGGTGCGCGGTATTCGCGGAGCTGTAACCGTGACTGAGAATACGCCTGAGGCCATTCGCGAGGCGACGAAGAATTTGCTTTTATTTATTGTGTCTGAGAATAATATAACCAGCAATGATATTGTGAGCATCATTTTTACAGTTACTCCAGACTTAAATGCTGCTTTTCCTGCGGAGGCTGCCCGGGAATTGGGATGGAATTTTGTCCCGCTTCTATGCGCTACAGAGATACCTGTTCCTGGCTCTCTCGAAAAGTGCATTCGAGTTCTTGTGCATGCTTATATGTCTTGTTCTCAGGAGGAGGTCCGCCACGTTTATCTAGGCGAGGCTGTCAAGCTGAGACCAGATCTCACCACGAAGGCTGTTGACGGAATGGTTTGATGTTGTTATTATGAGATAGGGCTAAGCCTGTTAACTTTTAGGATATCAAAAAATTAAAAAAGAAGGAGATGGTTTGTTGTGCCGCCGAAAGTAGATCTTGAAAAGTGTTCTGGTTGTGGGACATGCGTGGATGTTTGTCCCAGCGAAGTTTTTGAGATGGAGAATGACAAATCGAAGGTTGCTCGGCCAGATGATTGCACAGGCTGTGAGACCTGTGTTGAAGAGTGTCCTGAAGAAGCAATCGTATTAGAAGATTAAATTTTCTGATCTAAGAGATTAATCCAGTGCTGACTGCAGGCACTGGATTAATTTTAGTTATTGTTGTTTATTGATTTATGTGTTAAAATTTTCTCATCTCGGGGAAGGTATGTTGGTAGTCAGGCAGGCCCCGAGAAATAAGAGGAATTAGGGGAATTATTTGAGGGAGGACGGCAGAATGGTAGGAGGTAAAAGGAGATTAAGGATACTCCGCCGGGGTATCCTTTTCTTTCATATGCCTCCGTATGTCCTCTCAAAAAGTGAAGGGAGGCTATGAAAATGATTATAGTGATGAAAGCTTCGGCAACCGAGCAGGAGATCGAAGCGGTGCGCGCAAAGCTAGTGGAGGAGGGTTTCACCGTTCATATCTCCAGAGGGGTTTCGAGAACCATTCTCGGGGTGATTGGGGATCGAACCCGTGCGCTGAGTTTATCGCTGGGAGTAATGCCAGGGGTGGAAAAGGTTATTCCGATCTTAAACCCTTTTAAGCTCGCTAGCCGTGAATTCCAACAGGAAAACACGGTGATCAAAGTTGGCCAGCATATGTTGGGAGGAAAGGAGATTCATGTGATCGCTGGCCCCTGTGCTGTCGAGTCGAGGGAACAACTGTTGGAAACAGCTATGAAGGTAAAAGAGGCTGGGGCTACTTTTTTAAGAGGAGGAGCCTTTAAGCCTCGTACTTCTCCATACTCTTTCCAAGGTCTAGAGGAGGAAGGGCTAAAGATTCTTGCAGAGGCAAGAGAAAAAACTGGTCTTGCTGTCGTGACTGAAGTTATGGACCCGCGCCATGTGGCAATGGTAGCAGAGTATGCCGATATTCTGCAAATTGGTGCGAGGAACATGCAGAACTTTTTCCTCCTCAAGGAAGTTGCTAAAGTTAACAAGCCTGTGCTGCTCAAAAGAGGGCCATCTGCCACAATTGAGGAATGGCTGATGGCTGCTGAATACATCATGCTTGGAGGGAATCACCAAGTTATTCTCTGTGAACGTGGTATCAGAACGTTTGAAACATACACTCGTAACACCCTCGATCTCAATGCTATTCCGGTTGTGAAAAACTTATCGCATCTTCCGGTTATAGTGGATCCTAGCCATGGAACAGGAAAGTGGTGGATGGTGAAACCGATGGCTCAGGCAGGGATCGCAGCTGGGGCAGATGGGCTGATCATCGAGGTTCATCCGTCTCCAAGCAATGCTCTGTCAGATGGAGAGCAATCCTTGACGCCGGAGAATTTCTGTTCGCTGATGGAAGGAATTAAAAGCGTTGCTGAAGCTGTTGGGCGTTGTCTCGCCAGCGCATAGCAAGATATGGTAGTCATGAAGCATGAAGAAGGAGGAAGAGAGGATTAAGAAGGTTGCTGTTGTCGGTTTAGGTGTTATCGGCGCTTCTCTCGGGATGGCCCTTACTGCGACGAGAAAATACCATGTGATCGGTGTTGACAGTGATAGGGAGACGCTGGGAATTGCAGTGGAGACAGGGGTTGCCGCTGTGGTTACCGATGATGTCTTTGATGGTGTTCGCAACACAGATCTCGTTTTCCTTGCGTTGCCGGTAAATGAGATTATAAGGGTTGGGCAAATGATCTCTGAGTGTTTGGCTCCTGAGACAGTTGTAACCGATGTGGGCAGCACCAAACGGGTTGTTGTTGAGGCCTTAGAAGAGCGCTTCTCCTCGCGGTTTGTAGGAGGACATCCGATGACGGGTTCAGAGCGCGCCGGGATCAGAGGGGCAGATCAGTATCTTTTTGAGAATGCTATCTATCTGTTGACACCGACTCCTCGCACCGATCCGGCTGCTCTAGATGTTGTGAGTGGCGTTGTTGCAGATACAGGGGCAAGGGTCATGTATGTTTCTCCTGAAGAACACGATGTTATGGTCGCCGCAGTTAGCCATTTGCCCCATCTGCTAGCTGTTTCTTTGATGAATGTTGCCTCTCATATCGCTTCAGAATATCCGGAGACGATGATTCTTGCAGCTGGTGGGTTTCGAGATGTGACCCGTATCGCAGCTAGCCAGTCGGCTATGTGGCGGGATATATATATGACAAATCGAGAGAACATCGTAAATATGAGCAGGCGCTTAAGAAAGTATCTGGAGGAAATGGAAAACAATTTAGAGAAGGGAAACTTCGAGGCAATTGTTGCTGAAATCAAGAAGGCCCGGGAGGAGCGCGAAAAAATACCTTTTAGGGTCAGGGGTCTACTCCCGTCTGTGTATGAGGTATTGGTTACTGTGGCGGATAGACCGGGGAGCATTGCCGAAGTGACGGCATTGGTAGCCTCAAAAGATCTAAACATCGTTGATATCGAGATTGTGCGGGTTCGAGAGGGAGAAGGCGGCACTTTGAGGCTGGCGTTCAAAACTCCTGAGGAAGCGGACTCCGCCGAATCTATTCTAAAAGGTTCCGGTTTCATCGCCAAGAGGCGTTGATATTGATACAAAAGTAAAAGGTGGTCATGAGATGAAGTTGAGGGTTTCCCCTTGTAAGGGGCTTAGAGGGACATGTAAAGTACCGGGTGATAAATCGATCTCACATCGAGCAGCGCTCCTTGGGGCTATAGCTGATGGAGAAACGGAGATTGCAAACTTTCTGCAGGGTGCTGACTGCAGGAGCACTCTGAACTGTTTGAGGGCTTTGGGAGTTGAAATCATAGAGGAAAAAGATGTGGTTCGTGTCAGAGGAAAGGGGCTGCACGGCCTGGAAGAGCCCTCAATTGTCCTTGATGCCGGTAATTCAGGAACCACTATCCGGCTGTTGTTGGGGATATTAGCTGCGCAGGATTTCTTTGCAGTTATTACAGGCGATGACTCGCTTCGCAGAAGACCGATGGCTAGGGTTATTAAACCTTTAAGGGAGATGGGTGCTCAGGTTTGGGGCCGTAACCATGATAACCTGGCGCCTTTAGCTGTCAAAGGAACAAGTAAACTGAAACCGATTGCCTATACCATGCCGGTTGCTAGCGCTCAGGTTAAGTCAGCAGTTTTGTTAGCAGGGTTGTATGCTGAAGGGGTAACAGAGGTGACTCAGCCAGTATCTTGCAGGGACCATACGGAAAGAATGCTCGAGACATTTGGGGCAGATATAGAAACGAATCAATTGACGATAAGAGTCGCTGGCAAAAAGGAGTTGCGCGCCCAGAAGATCAGGGTTCCTGGTGATATTTCCGCTGCTTCCTTTTTGCTAGTCGCTGGTAGCGTGGTACCTGATAGCGACATAGTTATTGAGGATGTTGGTGTGAATCCCACCCGTACAGGGATCCTTGATGTTCTCGAGATGATGGGCGCAAACATCTCTGTCTTCAATGAGCGCACATGGAATGGGGAGCCGGTCGCTGATCTCCGAGTTCAGTCAGCGTCACTGAAGGGGGTTAAAATTGGAGGAGAACTCATACCAAGGGTGATCGATGAAATTCCCATCATTGCGGTTGCCGCTGCTGTTGCAGAAGGCACTACTGAGATATGCGATGCTGCTGAGCTCAGAGTGAAGGAAACAGACCGGATTAGAGCGATAGCGTCTGAGTTTAGGAAATTGGGAGTTCTTGTGGAAGAAAAGAGCGATGGGCTAATAATTCAAGGAAGGAATTGTTTAAAAAATAAAACCAACAGCATTGATTCATGGGGTGATCACCGGATTGCGATGGCTCTGGCCGTTGCAGGATTGGTAGCTTCGAGCGATGTCACCATCGAGGATGCTGGTTGTATCGGTGTCTCTTTTCCAAATTTTCATGAAATATTGAGCAAATTAGGTGCGGAATTAGAATACTGGCCAGGCGATGAGATAGTGTGCTAGAATATTAGTCGGTGATAATGATTATGTTTCGTCCTCTTGCTATTGCTATTGATGGGCCAGCAGGTTCGGGAAAGAGCACTGTGGCAAGGAGAGTAGCGCATCGCTTGGGTTTTCTCTATGTGGATACTGGAGCGATGTATCGCGCTGTTACTTACCTTGCTTTGAGATCTTCTGTCAATTTAGATGATGAATCCGAGTTATTTTCTTTTGTTCAAAAATTGAGATTTTCTCTTGTGCATTTTTTGAAGAGTGGCGAGGTTTTTCTATGGTGTAATGGGGAAGATCTAACGCCTCACTTGCGAACTCGGGAAGTATCCAGGTTCGTATCTAAAGTAGCCGCAGTTCCTGCTGTTCGCCGTCAGCTAGTGAGTTTTCAGCGCTTTTTTGCCCAGGGAAGAGGCGTGGTAATGGAAGGGCGTGACATCGGAACGGTGGTTCTGCCGGATGCTGACTACAAGTTTTTCTTGACGGCATCGCTAGACGTCAGAGTGAGCAGGAGAGAAAAGGAACTGCTGGCGCAGGGAAAAAGCGTAGATAGGGAAGAACTTCGAAGGGAACTGATGTTTAGAGATGAGATGGACTGTAGAAGAGAGGTAGGTCCTCTCAAGGTTGCAGCTGATGCTATGGTGATCGACACCACCAGTTTGGGTGTTGAAGAAGTTGTCGGCATTATTATCAGAGAAATTGAGGAGAAAGAGAGAGGCGGAGGAGGTTAGGCGGATGTTTTACAGGTTTGCGCGTAGCCTTTTCCGCTTTTTGTTTGTTGTTTTTTGCAGGTGGGAGGTTGAAGGCCTAGAGAATTTTCCAACTGAAGGGCCGCTGATCGTGGTTGCCAATCATGTGAGCTATTGGGATCCGATCGCCTTGGGTTGTGCTCTCCCTCGTCAGGTATACTTTATGGCAAAAAAGGAGCTTTTTTCTTACCCGATTTTTGGAAGGATTTTAAAATGGCTTGGTGCCTTTCCTGTGAGCAGAGGGAAGCCGGACCGGAGCGCTTTGAGGAGAGCCTTTGGCATCCTCAAGGAGGGAAAAGTTGTAGGAATTTTTCCTGAAGGCACACGCAGCAAGACAGGTAGACTTCTTCCGCCTTATGAAGGGGCAGTTTACCTTGCCCTTCGAGCAAACGCTCCCATATGCCCTGTAGGGTTAATTGGGACAGACAGGGTCTTCTACAAAGGTGTGTTTCGGAAGTTTAAGGTTCGGATAGGTAATCCTATTTTTTTGCAGCAGGTGGATAGAGAAGATCTTCAGAGTGCAGCTGAACTGGTGATGGAGAGAATTAAGGAGTTAACAGAGACACCAAGGGTGTTTAAAAAGAAGGAATATTAGGGTTGATACCGAAGGAACTTAATTATAAGAAAACTGAAGGAAGAAAGGAGTTAGTTTCAAAGGATTGCGAATTATTCGAGCTACTTCGGCAGGCTTCTGCTTGGGTGTGCGCAGAGCATTAAAACTTATAGAAAAGGCTTTGAAGAGTCATGAGAGAGTATTCACCTTAGGGCCTCTGATCCACAATCCGGCTGTAGTTGAGGACTTGCGGAGAAAAGGAGTGGAGATCATCGAGGAGCTCTCCGAGGTTAAGGGAGGAGAGCCGGTTTTAATCAGAACTCACGGGGTTGCTCCTGAGGTCATTGAGGAAGCGAAGAAAAGAGGGGTTTGTCTTATCGATGCTACATGTCCCTTTGTGAAGAGGGTGCAGCAGCTGGCATCTGCGCTGGGGCAACAGGGATATTTTGTTGTGGTATTTGGTGAGGCGGAGCACCCCGAGGTAAAAGGAATCGTGGGATGGGCAGGGAACAATGTAGTTGTTGTGGAGAATTTAGCCGATGCAGAAAAATTGGAAAGTTGCAATAAATTGGGGTTGGTGGCGCAGACAACCCAGAGCCAAAGAGAGTATTATGAGGTTTCGAAAGCCATCATAGGTAAGGCGAAGGAAATTCGGATATTCGACACGATTTGTCGGACCAGCATGATAAGGCAAAAGGAAGCTGCTGAGATCGCCCGCAGAGTTGATCTGATGATCGTGGTAGGTGGAAAGAATAGCGCTAATACGAGGCAGCTTGCGGAGATTTGTAGGGAGTTTGTTCCTACCTATCACATCGAGGATGTTTCCGAGCTGGCTCCAGGCATGTTCCAGGGAGCGGGTTCAATAGGGGTAACAGCTGGGGCATCCACCCCAGATTGGATAATTGAGGAGGTTATTGAGGAAATGATGAAGTTTGGAGAAGAAACGGAAAAATTATTGGAGCACTATGCTTGCTCAGATGATCATGACAGGTGCTCCGGGGAGAATTGTCCTGATGTAACAACTAGCGAGGGGGATACAGCTATTATTGCTGGGAAATTGCCGGAACCTGCTCAGGAGGAGATGATGAGCCTGGAGCTTGCGGGCACGCCTCGCCAGATCAAGCAGGGAGACCTGATCACAGGAACTGTTGTGCAGATAAGAGAAGATGAGGTCTTGCTTGATATTGGGGGAAAATCTGAAGGCATCATTCCCCGGCAGGAGTTGTCTTTTAAGGCGATAAGAGACCCCCGCGAAGCCGTTAGTGTGGGAGATGTGATCGACGCTTATGTGCTCCGTGTGGACAATGAAGAGGGTCATTTGATCCTTTCCAAGAAGAGAGCGGATCGTATTAAGGCGCTTGATCGTTTAGAGAGGGCTCTTGAGACAAAAGAGGAGTTGAGGGGAGAAGCGGTCAAAGTCGTAAAGGGCGGCCTTCTGGTTGATGTGCTGAATGTGAGAGGTTTCGTTCCTGCTTCCCTGATCGAAAGAGGCCGCGCTGGCAACCTAGAAAAGTATATAGGTAAGCCTCTCCGTTTGCGCGTTATTGATTTTGACCGCAGTCGTGGGAAAGTCGTTCTCTCTCAGAAGGCTATTCTTCAAGAAGAGTATTTGAGGGCACAAGAGGAATTATGGAGTACTATTCAGCCAGGTGATACAAGGAAGGGGATTGTAAGACATCTGACTGATTTTGGCGCCTTCGTCGACCTTGGTGGTGTGGATGGACTTCTCCATATATCTGAATTATCTTGGGGCCGTGTGAAGCATCCCTCAGAAGTTGTGCATGAAGGGGACGAGATAGAGGTTTATGTCCTCTCTGTTGATAGGGAAAACAAGAGAATTTCGCTCAGCCTGAAGCAACTCCAGCCCAATCCTTGGGATAGTGTGGATGAGCGATTCCAGGTCGGTCAGATCGTCTCTGGAAGCGTTGTCAGGCTGGTTTCCTTTGGAGCCTTTGTGGAAATTGAGCCTGGGGTGGAAGGATTGGTGCATATTTCCCGATTGGCTGATCATCGGGTGGATAAGCCCGAGGATGTGGTTGCTGTAGGTCAGAAGGTGAAGGTCAAGATACTGGATATAAATAAAAAGGAACACAGAATCAGTTTGAGCATTCGTGATGCAAAGGATGAAGTCGAGGAAGAAAAGCGCATTCAGGCTACTGCACCAGTAGGTACGAATTTAGGTGATGTTTTGGGCGAGTTGCTTTCCGGTGAGCAAGAGTGAGAACTTCTGAGGGGGAGTGAGAGGATGCCTCTCTACAGTTTTAGCTGTAGGAAGTGCGGGGAGGAGTTTTCAAAGCTTGTGAAGACTGTGGATGCTAAAAAGGAAGTGAAATGTCCTTCTTGTGGTTCTCAAGAGTTGCAGCAACTCTTTCGCCCTTTTAATTATGTAAAGATCACAGAGAAATACAATCCCGGTTGCGCCAATGCAGCTAATTGCCTGAGCGCCAAAAAGTATGGTTGTGGTAAGTATGCCAAGTATATGGTTCCTGATCTCACCACAATACCAGATATAAACAAAAATTAAAAAGATAACCTAGAACCCGGCGAACAGCCGGGTTTTTTGTTTTATTCCAGTTGTTCCTGTTGTGGTTGAACTTTACAGGTATTGTTTTCGGGGGAATGTGACAACTTAAAAACGGAATAGAAGGGAGGTGAAAAATGTGAAGAGGGTGCTGAAAAATCTGATGATCTTTTTTCTTGTGTTGGTCTTCGGGCTTAGCGGGTGTACAGCATCGCGCAAGCCAGAAAAAAAGCCTGCATCTCCGAGGACTGTTCAAAGCCCTTCAACAACACCTAAGACTACCGCGCCAAGCGCCACATCTGAACGCGCGATAGCAGAGCGGATTGCGCGGGAAGCTGTGAAGGTGAGTGGTGTAAGAGAGGCAACCGTCGTTATTTCTGGAAGGACAGCATATATCGGCCTCAACCTTAATCCCAATGTTGAGAAAAACAGGACTGCGACGATCAAGAAAACTGTGGCCGATAAAGCAAAAGCTGCAGAGCCGAGTTTAGTGAGGGTGAATGTCACTTCTGACCCTGATTTGGTGGCTCGTTTAAAGCGCATCGCAGATGGCATTAAGAAGGGGAAGCCTGTCTCCAGTTTTGCTTCAGAGTTGGCGGAGATAGAACGCCGCATCACCCCGAAGACAAAATAAAATAAAGCCTGGTTAAGTTGCCAGGCTTTATTTCCCCTTATTTTTTCGAGGCGTAGAAAGTGAGGAGGTGCATGGTTTGGGGCGATTACCGATTGGGATCATTGCTCTTTTGATCGTTTCCATCCTGATATACTTCGGGATGGCCCAGCGAGTTCTCGATAGGCTACGGCTTTCAGACAAGGCAGCATTGGGGATTATCGCCGCTCTGATCATTGGAGGGTTCATCAATATTCCTCTGCCTCGAGGACCACGCCTAGAGGCTTCTCTCAACGTAGGGGGTGGAATTGTGCCCTTGCTGTTGTCAGGGTATTTGATTACAACCAGCGGCTCTGCTAAGGAAAAACTTCGAGCTTTTTTGGGCATTGTAGTTACAGCAGTCGCTGTGTATTTGACGGGAAAATTAGTGGGAGCGGATCCTGAAACAATGGTTGCTGATCCGCTTTATATTTACCCTTTGGTCGGGGGTGTGGTAGCTTATCTGACTGGTCGCTCACGACGGAGCGCATTTGTTGCTGCGACCATGGGGATACTCCTTGTTGATTTTGTCACTTATTTTTACCTCCTCCTCACACGTACTCCGGGATCCGTTCTTATCGGAGGTGGAGGTGCCTTTGATGCCGTTGTCATTGCTGGGCTGTTAGCAGTCTTATTGGCAGAATTTATCGGAGAAACACGGGAATGGCTTCAAGGAGGGCCTCAGGCTAGGAGAGCGCCTGCATTGTTAAAGCACCTGCGTCCCATACAACAGGGAAATGAGCCGGCAAGAGGTAGGGAATACGATCCAGAGGGGGGTGAAGAGAGTGCGAAAGAAAGTCAGAAGAGAGGATAAGAAAGTTTATGTGATGATTCTTTGCTTGTTCATCTTTTCATTTGTACAGTTAGGGATGTTCACTGTTTCGGTATCAGCAGAAAGCTTTATTGAAAGAGGAGCTGAGATTGAACGCAACGATGGCGGATATTATACGATTGCTGATGAAAAGGGAAATGTATTGCTACAGACAGCGCACACAATCTCAGTAGGAGATGAATACATCGCTTCTGACAACTCGCGCTATCGCATAGTTGAGGTCAAGGGAGATGTCGGAAGAGCGAAGCTGATCGGAAAAGAGGATGGATTTAAACCAGCAGAATTTTTGAAAATTTTTGCTCTTCAAAACCTCTTAGGGTTAAAAGGAAAAGGACGCAAAGCGATAGCTATCTATCACACGCACAGCGATGAGTCCTATATCCCCACGGATGGAGCTGCCAGCATCTATGCCAATGGAGGGATATTTAAAGTAGGGAATTCGTTTTCGTCCCGCTTGAGCGAACTGGGTTTTGAGGTTATTCATAGCAAGAGGCCTCATGATCCCCATGATGCCAATGCGTATATGCGTTCCCGAAGAACAGCAGTGCAGTTGCTTCAGCAAAACCCCATGGCATTGGTCGATGTTCATCGTGATGCTGCGCCACCCAATGTCTATAGTACAAAGATTCAGGGAAAGCCGATTACACGCGTAAAGATCGTGATAGGACGTTCTAACCCCAGGTTTAATGCTAACCTGCAGTTTGCGAAGCAACTCAAGGCAGAGTTGGATAGAACCCAGCCCGGCGTGGTGCAGGGGATCCTTCTTACGAAAGGCAATTTCAACCAAGATCTTTCTCCGAGGGCAATTTTGGTGGAAGTGGGAGCGCACACCAATAGCCGATATGCAGCACAGCGGGGTATAGCACTTTTTGCGGATGCTTTGCCGAAGGTTTTGGGGGTGACTGGAGTAAGCCCCAAAGTGCCAGTAGCTCGTTCCAACCGGGGAGATTGGACGGCGCTCTTTTGGGGAATAGTGCTTTTAGGAGGTGTGATCGCTGGTTATTTGTTAATAAACGCTGGCGGTTGGAGAGGGGCTTGGGAACAACTTCGAGGTTTTTTCCAAGGCGAGTTCCTCGATATCAGTAGGAAGACGAGGAAATAAACAATAAGTGTGGTTTCGTATTGAATCCTTCTTTAGAGCTTTGGTGAGCCTGGTAGCATGATAGTGCCAGGCTATATTTATCTTTAAAGATGAGGGAGGGGTGTTACTCACTGGAAGATGGGTATAAAAGTAATATACCACTGCTATGGGGGTTCTCATTCTTCTGTAACAGCTGCCGGCATTCATTTGGGCTTATTGCCTCGAGAACGCGTGGCATCAGCTGAGGAATTGCTTAAATTGCCTCATTTTGATGCTGCTGAAAAGATTGTTCATGGTCATTTCCGGTATATGGGCAAATCCGGATCTGAAATAGAGGTATATGCGCTTGGGAAGAAAACGTTGGGGAGTGGAGTTTCGGTTCTTTTGGAGAAGCTGGCAAGAATAGCTGGGTGTCAGGTCTATGCTGTGGATACAACAGGGCTTGTCAACCCCTTGATGATTGTGGGGGGCGTTTTATCAAGACGGCTGCGGTTAGTGGCGATAGGAAGACCACTGGTGGT
>JBNATO010000017.1:0-14681 GCA_049701555.1 Thermacetogeniaceae bacterium
TACATAAAGTCGATGACAAGCTTTTTCTTTTTCTCAGTATCGGCACTCAACCTATCAGCACTTATCCCTTCACACCCACAGCTCACAGTGCAGCAATTGCTGGTTTCCGGAGTTTCACAGCATTTCATCACAAAAACCTCCTCATTCCACCGTCACCGACTTTGCCAGATTCCTCGGCTTATCGATGTCGCATCCCCTGGCTGCAGCCATATAGTAAGCAAAGAGCTGCAGCGGCACAACCGCAAGGATCGGCGCCAGCAGAGACGGCACCTCCGGCAGCCTGATCACGTGATCAGAGGCTTCGCTGACAAGCTGGTTGTTTCCAAGAGAGATGCCGATAACTGTGCCGCCGCGCGCCTTGACCTCCTTAGCGTTGCTTACCATCTTCTCCAGCAGTTCGGCCTGCGTCGCCAAGGCTACCACTGGCACCCCGTCGACGATCAGGGCAAGGGTGCCGTGCTTCAATTCCCCAGCTGCGTAGGCCTCCGCATGTATATAGGAGATCTCCTTCAGCTTCAGGGCGCCTTCCATCGCCACAGCGTAATCGAGGCCGCGGCCGATGAAAAAGATGTCCTCACACTTGTGGTATTCATCAGCTAGTTTTTTGATGAGATCCTGCTGTTCCAGCACCTGCTCCACCTGCTCAGGAAGCCGTTGGATAGCATGGATGAGATCGGCAATCTCGGCAACGGACTTCGTTCCTCTCTCCCTGGCGAAGAACAGGCCGAGCAGGTACATCACCAGAAGCTGGGTAGTGTACGCCTTGGTAGAAGCGACAGCGATCTCCGGCCCTGCCCAAGTATATATGACCTCATCAGCCTCACGGGCAACACTGCTGCCGACAACATTGGTCACAGCGAGCACCTTGCATCCCCTTGCCCGAGCCTCACGCAAGGCTGCCAGCGTATCGGCTGTCTCGCCCGACTGGCTGATCACGATCACCAGCTGCTCCTTGTCAAGCACCGGGTCACGGTACCGGAACTCAGAAGCCAGATCCACCTCCACCGGCACCCTGGCCAGCTTTTCGATGACATACTTTCCCACCAAGCCGGCATGGTAAGCCGTTCCACAGGCGACTATGTTTATTCTGGTCATTCTTCTTATCTCCTCAGGCGACAGCCTGACCTCGCTGAGGTTCACATCATCCCCTTCCGGGGTGATCCTCCCTCGCAGGGTATCTCTGAGCGCCCGCGGCTGCTCGAATATTTCCTTGAGCATAAAGTGGGGATAACCACCGCGCTCGGCGGCATCCGCATCCCAGGTGACGTGGAATACCTCCTTCTTGACCGGCTCACCCTCGCTGTTCAGGATCCTGACACCATCCAGGGTGAGCTCCGCAAATTCTCCTTCCGAGATCAAATAGACGTTTCTTGTATAAGGCAGAATTGCCGGGATATCGGAGGCCAGAAAGTATTCCCCGTCTCCCAGCCCCACGACCAGCGGGCTGTCCTTGCGGGCCGCCACCAAGCGGTCAGGGTGGTATTCGCTGAGCACCACAACAGCATAGGAGCCGCGCACCTGCCTGCTCGCTTCCCTCAGGGCCATACAGAGGTCACCGCGGTAGGCCTCCTCGATCAGATGTGCCAGGACCTCTGTATCCGTCTCAGAGGTAAAGCGATGCCCACGCGCTTTGAGCTGCTCCCGCAGCTCAGCATAGTTCTCGATGATCCCGTTATGAACGACTGCAAACTTCCTCGTGCAATCGTAGTGAGGATGAGCATTCTCATCCGAAGGGCGCCCGTGAGTCGCCCACCGCGTGTGTCCGATCCCGATAGTCGTTTTATGCTTCCTGGAGCTGAGCTGTTCCTCCAGAACAGCAATTCTCCCCTTTCTCTTTTCCACCTTAAGAGAGCCATCGTTCAAAAAAGCAACGCCAGCAGAATCATAGCCGCGATACTCCAGGCGCTTCAGCCCATCGAGCAGCACGGAAACCGCGTCCTGGCCACCCAGGTAGCCAACGATCCCACACATACTCCGTCCTCTCCTCCCTTTCCTGCCTCCCACGCGGTCCCATCTCACCGGATATCCCTTTGTCCCGGAGATTGCTCTCCGGTTTTGAGGATATCCTCACGGTGGTGAGCCACCGAGGGGCACCCGCCGAAAACCTCGATAAACCCCTTCCTCGTCAACCGGCATCGGCCGGTCCAGGCGCTACGCAACACTTTTCTGCGTGGGAGCATTGATTTGCTATCTTGCTATTTAAAGAGAGCGTTCAAACACCGCCCAACTCTCTCCTGATAACATCAGCCAACTCTTCGACCACCTCCTTGAGCTCATACTCATCCATGGCCTCGCCCATCACCCGAACCAGCGGTTCTGTTCCTGAAGGCCTCACGAGAACTCTGCCGCGCCCAGCCAGGCGCATCTCAGCCCTCTTCACAGCTTCGGCGATTGCCGGATTATCGTACAAAGCATGTTTGTCTTCGACTCGCACGTTCACCAACACCTGCGGGAAACGGACCATCTGCGCTGCAAGCTGAGAGAGGGGAGCCTGCGTTTCCCGCACAACCCTTAGGAGTTCCAGAGCGGTCACCAGCCCATCACCTGTTGTTGTCCTGTCGAGGAAGATGATGTGCCCTGACTGCTCGCCTCCAAACTTGCCTCCGTTTTTCAGCAGTTCCTCCATGATGTAGCGGTCTCCGACCTTGGTCTCGACGACCTCTACCCCTTCCCTCTGAAAGGCATGCCGAAGCCCGAGATTGCTCATCACCGTGACGACAACCTTGTTATTGTCCAAAGCCCCTTTTTTCTTACGATAAAGGCCGCAGATCACCATGATCTGGTCGCCATCGACGACGTTCCCCTTCTCATCTACCGCGATCAACCTGTCGGCGTCACCGTCAAAGGCAAGGCCAAGGTCAGCACCCAACCCACGGACTGCATCCTGGAGAGACTCGGGATGAGTGGAGCCGCAGTTTACGTTGATGTTTACGCCGTTCGGCTCGCCGTGGATCACCGTCACGTCTGCGCCCAACTCAGAAAACAGGCGCGGCGCAACGTGTGAAGCAGCGCCGTTGGCACAGTCGAGCACGATCTTCAAACCGCTCAGGTCGATGCTGCCGATCTCCTTCAAAAATTGGAGGTATCTCTCAATTCCCTCATTTTCTTCAATCAGCCTGCCAACTCCGTCTCCGATAGGTCTAGGAAACTCGAAATCCTCATTCAACACAAGCTTTTCGATCTCATCCTCAACCTCATCGGGCAACTTGAAGCCATTGCCGGCAAAAAACTTGATGCCGTTATCCTCCATCGGGTTATGGGAGGCGGAGATCACCACACCAGCGCAGCAACCCAGCGCCCTGGTGAGGTAAGCAAGCCCCGGCGTAGGGGTTACCCCTACCCTGACACAGTCTGCCCCTACAGACAAAATACCCGCAGTCAGCGCAGCTTCCAACAGGTCTCCGGAGATCCGGGTGTCCTTTCCCACCACGATGCGAGGACGGGCAACCTCACGCATCAGAACATAGGCACCGGCCATCCCCAGCCGAAATGCCAGCTCTGGTGTCAGCTCCCGGTTGGCAATCCCTCTGACGCCATCTGTGCCGAAAAGTCTACCCATCTCCTTCTCCCCTCTTTTCCTGTAACACGAACCATTATATCATTATTCTAATCGCTTGATAATTGCTCTTTCTCCTCCCCAGCAATGTCAACAATAACCCTCACCTTCTCATCCCTGACAGGGTAGATGCCTGAGGGGAAAGCAATTTCCGCTTCTCTAACGATCCTGCCGTCAGCGCCGCTTATGTCCACCGGCTTTGTGTGCAGCTGCGAGACGCTGGCCACAGCTTGAGGAGCGCCTGTGATCTCCACCGAAGCTGGCTCCGTCACTGCTCCTTTCACCGAAAACCCAGCTTTAGGCTTTCCCTCCAGATCAGCCACAACAGGGACTGTTTTGGTCGGCCACTGGGGCACAACAGGTACATAAACTTCCACCACCTCAGGGCGTATCTCCAACAGGGAGGTGTCCTTCTGTTCCACTCTTACCCGCACCCTCTGTTTGATGTCCTCCCTTGCCCCATCGACATTCAAAGAAGCGTGCACATCCTGTATCCCCCTGATCATACGGCTGGGGCCCCTGATCACCACCCGCTCGGGTGTAACCTCAGGCGAAGAAAAGACAAAGCCGGGAGCGGCCACACCCGCCAATGAAAGGTTCACGGGAACGCTCTTCTCTTCCAAATAATCCAGGCTAACCTTGATCCTCTCAGGCTCTATTCTCACAACGTGAAGCTCTGGGGGCACTTTTGCCTTTACCTGCACAAAGCTTACACCATCGCTCCTCCCGCTCAGGTCCACGTATACCTCGATATCATCCTCAGTGATGGTCTGAAGGATATTGCGCAACCCGCTTACAGTCACCCTGATCTCGGGAAGAACAGAAGTCAAAACCATTTCCCGCGGAACATAACGGGCTTCCGCCTGCTTTGTGAAGGTGCGCTCAACCACCGGGTTGCGCTGTCCTGTCACAAAATACCATAGAAGCAAGGCTAAGAGGAGCGCCAGCAACCGGTATCCGATGTTATAGCGAACAAACCAGCTCTCGCCTCTTGCTCTCACCTCGCGCTCACCTCAGAACCCCTCCCGCCTCCTGCCATGAAACTGAGCAGCCTGGTTTCTAGTTCCTCCCTGCTCAAACCTCTCACCAACTTTCCGCTCTCAGCAACAGACACCACACCGGTCTCCTCTGAGACCACCACCGCCAGAGCATCGCTCTGTTCAGCAATACCCAGGGCAGCCCTGTGCCTTGTCCCCAGTTCCTTGCTCACCGCCGCATTCTCCTGCGTCAGCGGGAGGTAACACGCTGCCGCTAAAATTCGGTTGCCGCGGATGATCACAGCACCATCGTGCAGAGGGGTGTTTGGCTCAAAGATGTTTATCAAAAGCTCTGCAGAAAGCAGGGCATCCAGCTCCACTCCGCTCTCGATATACTCCTTCAAGCCAGTCTCACCCATAAAGACAAGGAGAGCCCCCACACGGCGCCTAGACAGATTCTCAACAGAGCGAACAACTTCTCCAGCTACCAGCTTAGCGTCCTCCTCCGCAAAAAAGAAGGGGCGACCGAAAAAACCACCTCGTCCCAACTGTTCAAGAGCGCGGCGCAACTCCGGCCAAAAGATGATAGGAAGAGCGACGAACAACATTGTCCAAGTCTTTTCAAGAATCCAATTCATCGTATAGAGTCGCAGGCGGTCGCTTAAGGCAGATGCCACAACGAGCAATGCCAACCCCTTGAGGAGCTGCACAGCGCGCGTCCCTCTGATCAACATCAACAGTTTATAGATGACATAAGCAACCAAGAGTATATCGACAACTGCCCGCAGATCAAAATAATTGGCAAAGTAGCTGAGAAAAGTCAGCAGCTTGGACATCCCTCTCACAAACCTTCACTTATTTCACAGCGTGGTAAACCCTCATCAATCCTCTGATGTCAATCCCCTCAAAGAGCCCGCTGGTTGTTCCCAAAATAAAACCGCCTCTGGAACCCAACCCCTCTATCCTATCGATCAGTTCAGCAAGGTACATCTCATCGTCCGCTTTTGCAAGGTCAGCAACATCCAAAGTCCCCCACAAGCAGAGCGTCTTACCATAAGCCTGCTGCAGGGCGACGACGTCCATATCAGCATTTCGGTCGATACAGTGGACCCCCTTAAACCCGATCTCCACCAGATCAGCTATGACTTCGCTGTAATTACCATCTGAGTGGAAAAACACCGGGATCCCCCTTTTGGCGATGGCCTCCACCTGTCGTTCTAGAGAAGGGAGGAAATACTCCCTTAAAACTCTAGGAGAGACGAGCAAACCCCTGTTGTAAGCTATGTCATCAGCTATGATAATTCCGTCGATCCCCTGCTCCACCAAGATCTCTGAAAGCTTAACGTTCAGAGCTTCAACCCTCTCAATTAAACCCACGAGGTTCAAGGGGGAGCGGGCGTGAAGGGTTATAAACCTCTCAAACCCGAGAGAACGGATACCCCAGCCAAAGGGGCCATCCAACAAGGCAAAGCTGAACAGAGAGGTATCCCTCGTCCACCTCTCGATGTCCTCCCAAATCACCTCTCTGTATTCAGGAATCCCTTCTCCAGAACCGTTTTTAGGAGAAAGACAGACAAGATCTACCCCCAGCCTCTCCACAAACTCAAGCCTCTCTTCGAATCCCACTATATCACAGCCCAGTTCCTTTTTGATCACCCCATCATCGATGCACAATTCCCCTTTGGGGATCTTCTCCACAGGCTGATGCTGGATAGCGGAGAGCACCCTCTGCCTGGAATCGGACCTCACAAGAGTCCCCCCATTCTCTTCGTGTAAAAGCATAAAAAAACAGACCTTTTCATGGCCCACAAGCATAAATTTCTATCCTGAGAATCTCATTTCCATCTCCTCTATTATTTCTTCTTAGACGGGCTTAAAGACAATTTCTTGAAGATCTCCAGCCCCTTTGCGGCATCATTCGCATAGTAATCCGCTCCAGTATATTCCTTAACCATTTGGTTCACCGGATAGCCCCCGATCACAACCGCAACGTCATCCCTCAAACCGCTCTCTTTCAAGAGGTCCACCACTTTCTTGACGGAACCGATGCAAAAAGTCAGCAGAACGCAGATTCCCAGTATCGCCGCTCCGGTCTCCTTGACCGCCCTCACGAACCTTTCAGGAGCTACATCGACTCCCAGATCAATGACGTGAAACCCCACGGAGCGCAAAAGGTAGACCATGATATTTTTTCCAAGGTCATGGATGTCCCCCTCGATCGTCCCCATCACAACCTTCGTACCGTGTTCGCTGAATTCCTTTGGGAAGTAGGGCTCAACGATCTCCATAACCTCGCGAAAGATTTCCTCAGACATGATCAGGTCAGACAGGTAGTATATACCCTCGCTGTATCGCTGTCCTACAACCTCAACGCCCTTCCTGCACTGTTCTACGATCTCGAACGCTGTCTCACCGCTCTTGAGCTTCTCCCTTACAAGGGCTAACGCCCTCTCCTCATCGAGGTCAGCCATGGCGTTGATCAGGTCATCCTTCAATTGAATCCCCACCCGCCTTAAAATCTTCCTCGTACCAACCATCATAACTGACCAGCTTGTAGCGGTCACCCCGAAAGATAGAAATCCCCCAGGCGATCGGTTTCTTCTCCAGGTCATAGAGCGTCTGGATCATGACGAACACAGGAGTGCCACGTGTCACACCCAAGATGAGAGATTCCTCCTCTGTGGTCTTGGAGACCATCAGCACCTTTTTAGAACCGACAGGGAGGCTGTCGCTGTGAGCAGCAGCCAGAGACGAAAGAGATGGGTCCTTTAGCTCAGTTTCGAGGATAGGCTTTTGTTTGGTATAGACTGTATACTTCCTCTCATAGGCCAACGGCTCGCCGTTCACAGTTACAACAATCCGGAAGTAAAGGCATCTCGTGTTTAAAGGAATCCCCAACCTCTTTGAGAGGAGTTCATCAGACCTGACAATTTTAGC
This sequence comes from Thermacetogeniaceae bacterium, assembly GCA_049701555.1. Taxonomy (GTDB): domain Bacteria; phylum Bacillota; class DSM-12270; order Thermacetogeniales; family Thermacetogeniaceae; genus JBNATO01. The sequence continues at coordinate 7,471 of JBNATO010000017.1, forward strand.
CTCAAGAAGCTTGGACTGCAGCTGCATCCCCTTCTGCTTGATCTCCTCATAAAAGTTGTTGAGATCAAACACAATATTATCCAGCTTGGGCATGGCAACGAAGGTGCCTTTGCCCTTCTGGGCATAAACAAGCCCTGCTGCCGCGAGCTCCGCTATCGCTCTCCGCACAGTCATGCGGCTGATACCAAAATGATTAGCGATCTCCGTTTCCGTCGGCAGAGCTTCCCCTGGAAGGAGATTGCGCTCCCGGATCTGCTTTTCGAAGAATTTTGCCAACTGGTAATAGATCGGTATCACAGAGTTTTTATCAATCTCGGCTTGATCCAAGCTGAAAGAACCTTGATGTTCACTCATGGCTATCCTGTCTATACATAAATTTTTTATTCATCGTAACACAAGCGAAATCAAGGGTCAACTTGCTGCGAAACAAAGTTTTTTCCAGAAGGAGTTTCTTACAACGCAGCGAAAAGCCAATGAGTAAGGAGGTTGTCTGATGAAGAAAAATCTTCGAAAATGGCAAGTGCCCTTTACTATTGTCCTTTTCATCTCAGGAGTGCTCCTGACAATCGCTCTGCGCATCCAGGAATCAACCAGCACCCCCTGGCATAAGCAAAACGAAAACCTGGTAGCGATGATCAAAACCCAAGAAGCAGAAATCAAAAAGCTTGAAAACAGCATCGAAGCGAAGAGGACATTTCTCGACCGCTATCAAAGAGACGTGTCAATGGGGAAAAAAGAGCTGGAAGACTTACAGCAGAAGCTCCAGCAGCTCAAAGTTCTCTCAGGAATGACCGAGGTCACAGGGCCTGGGTTAACGATCACCCTCGACGATAATATAAAGGAATACGAGGCAGCTCAGAGCAAAAACCCAGGCGTGAAGCCGGATGACTACCTGATCCACGACAAGCACATCCTCTACATCGTCAACGAACTGCGGGCAGGAGGAGCTGAGGCGATCTCGGTCAATGGCCAACGGATCGTCAACTCCTCAGATATCAGGTGCGTCGGCCCCCTGATCTTAGTAAATACAACGCGGCTGGGACCCCCATACATCATCAAGGCGATTGGAAATCCGGAGAACTTGGCGAGGGTCCTGGAACTCCCTGAGAGCGAGTACAATATCCTCAGAATGGCTGGTTACCCTGTGAAATATGAGAAATCATCGAAGATCGTGATTCCCCCTTTCAAAGGGAGTTACCAATTCAACTATGCCCAACCGAAGGAGGAATAATATGTGGCTACCTCTGCTAGGACTTCTGATCGGAATCGTGATCGGCTCAGCGCTCTACGTGCCAATACCAGGAACCTTTGCCAAATATCTCTCGGTAGCAGTTCTTGCTGCACTCGACTCGGTCTTTGGAGGACTAAAGTCCATCGTTGAAGACAGGTTCGACAGCACGATCCTTCTGACCGGTTTCTTCACCAATGCCCTGCTGGCAGCACTGCTGGCTTATCTCGGAGACCGCCTCGGCATCGACCTTTACCTGGCAGCTGTCTTCGCCTTCGGAGTACGCATATTCCAAAATCTGGCCATAATCAGGCGAGGTATCCTCTCCAATTGGAAAAAAAAGAAGGACTCACTCGCAGCGAGGGAAGAAAAAAATGGTGAAGCCTAACAAGTGGCAGATACCCGTGTTTATAGCATTCTTATTCTTGGGGTTCCTTCTTTCAGTGCAGTTCCGCACCCAACAGATCTACCTGAGCGATCTCTCTCTCCAGAAGACCGATGACCTCGTCATGATCTTAAAAAAGCTGCACGATAAACGAGCAGAACTCACAAAAGAGCTCGCCGAACTCGAAAACCAACAACGCACTTTCATAGAACATGCCAACGCTGATGAGGCGCTGATAAGGAGCCTGCGCGAGGACTACAAGAAACAAGAGATGGCTTTGGGCATAGTGCCTGTGAAGGGCCCTGGCATAACCGTTACCATCGACGAAGGCTCTTCGGTTGTCTACTTGGATCTCGTGGACATCATCAACGAGCTCTGGGCATCGCAGGCTGAAGCCATCTCCGTCAACGATGTGCGGATCACCCCATGGACCTCCATTTTCTGGAACAAAGAAGACCTCACGCTGCTCATAAACGGCAGAGAAATAACTTTCCCCTGTACGATCAAAGCGATCGGCAATCCAGACCAGCTGCAATCCGGGCTACAGCTTCTCGGAGGAGTGCTCGACCACTTGGCCATCTACAAGGTCTACCCTGTTGTCCGGCGCCATCAAAACCTAGAGGTCCCTGCTGCTCCCCTTCCCCCTATCCACTACCTGAAGGCGACCGGGACCTACTGAGTTACCCCAGCTCCTGTACCAACTCCAACCGTTCCCCGTCCGGACCAACAAAGAAGATTATTTTCTTTCTGCCCCCAAACACAAGCCGCGGGGAATCGAAAAGAGGCTCTACTCCCTTTTCTCTAAGCTCAGAAACAACCCTCTCCAGATCATCAACCCTATAGGCCAAATGATCGATCACACCTGCACGGCGCTGCTGCTTCTCCGAGCCCAAGTACTCCAGTAACTCGACGACCTGATCTCCTTTTTTCAAATATACTGCCTTCAGCCTCGCGTCTTCGTTCTTCTCAACAACCTCATACCCCAGCGTCTCAACATAAAATGAGGCGGACCTCTCAGCATCGCTGACAACTATCCCAACATGATCCACTTCGCCCATTTACCTCTCTCCCTTATGTCGATTTTTTATCCCAGCTAAATATTACCTCAAAGGGCGGCTCATTTCCACTCAACAGAAGAAACGACAGCATCAACAACCTCACTAAGCTTTGGGGAGAAGCTGGATGCCTCCGAGAAGAAAGAGAGGCGCAGCGCCTCATCGCCGCTTCCCTTTTTCAACAAATAGTCCTTCCCTGAAGCCGGCTTACTATCCTTCATCACAGCTTTCCACTCTATCTGAAAACCCTCATAATTCTTTATCCTCACCGGCTCCTGATCGAAATCTTTAAAACAAAAAGGACTCCTCTCTCTGCTTGCAGCGATAAATCTACCTAGATCCTCCACCTTCCAGAGCTGAAGATACCCTTTGAACCCAAGCTCGTCATCCTTTAGAAAGGCACTGAAGATCATCTCTCCACCTCCTGGCACCTCTGAAACCACGTGAGTTGTAAGAGGGAGCTTGACCCTAACCGGGTATTGCCCCAAGCGATACTCCCAAGAACCTTCCGAAGCCGTCAAAACCGCATCCCTGTTGCTACCCTGAAGGCGACCCAAAAACAAGACCCCCACAAAAATGAGAATAGCCACCAAAAAGAGAGCAGCCTTTTTCAACAGCCTTCCCCCTTCCTCTAGGATCTTTTAATAAATGCTATTCCAGAAAGCACAGGAATAAACCTTGTAGCAATTTATGGCACCAGCCCAAAAGAAAAAGCCCAGGGATTTTTAAAACCCCAGGCTTTGAGCTCCCTAGAGATTGCACAAAGAGGAGATCGATCAGTTTGTTCCTCCAAGGCGCCGCAGAAGGGCATAGTTCATGCTGTCTGCAAGCGCCTGCCAGCTCGCCTCAATTATGTTCTCGGAGACGCCCACTGTGCTCCAGGAACCGGTTGCATCAGCCGATTCGATCAGGACGCGAACCTTCGCCCTGGTGCCGTCTTTTCCATCCAGCACACGCACCTTGTAGTCTACCAGGTGCATCTCCTTCAAAAACGGATAGAAGGCTTCCAGAGCTTTTCTCAGGGCATTGTCTACCGCATTGACTGGGCCATCCCCTTCGGCGGCCGTATGAATGATCTGATCTCCTACCCGCATCTTTATCATCGCTTCACATGTGATCTCCCCGCCGTTTCCATTCTGGGGACGCTTGTCGATGAGAATCTTTAAGCTCTCCAAAGTGAAGAACTCCTTATACTGCCCGCAGGCCCTGCGCAGGAGTAGCTCCAGCGAGGCCTCAGCTCCTTCAAACTGGTAGCCGCGGTGCTCCAGCTCCTTGATCTGCCTGATAACCTCCTTAGCCTGCGAGCTGTCCGGCGGCAGATCAATGTTAAACTCCCGCGCCTTATAGTAGAGGTTGCTGGCACCAGCAAGCTCTGAGACCAGAACGCGGCGCTTGTTTCCAACCAATTCGGGATCCACGTGCTCATATGTTGTCGGATGCTTCAAGATAGCGCTTACATGAATCCCACCCTTGTGAGCAAAGGCGCTAGAACCCACAAAGGGCTGATTGTTTTGGGGGGTCATGTTGGCGATCTCGCTCACATATCTGGAGACCTCTGTCAACCGGCGCAGGGCTTCGGGAGCGATGCAGCTAAACCCCAGCTTGAGCTGCAGGTTGGGGATCACCGAGCAGAGATTAGCATTGCCGCAACGCTCACCGTAGCCGTTGATCGTCCCCTGAACCTGCCGCGCCCCACACCTCACCGCTGTCAGGGTATTGGCCACAGCAAGATCCCCGTCGTTGTGGGCGTGTATACCCAGGGGAGCGGCGATCACCTCCCGCACCTCGTTGATGATTCGCTCCACCTCATGAGGCAGGCTACCCCCGTTTGTGTCGCAGAGAACAATCCAGTCCGCTCCTGCCTCAGCCGCCGCCTTCAGGGTTTCCAATGCATACTCCGGATTTGCCTTGTAGCCGTCGAAGAAGTGCTCGGCGTCGTAGATCACCTCTCTGCCCTGTTCCTTGAGGTAACCTACGGTATCTCTGATCATCTGAAGGTTTTCCTCCAGAGTTGTCTGGAGGGCTTTGAGGACATGAAAGTCCCAGCTCTTTCCGAAAACAGCCACCGCAGGAGTACCTGCGGCCAGCAGCGCCCTGATGTTGGCATCTTCGTCCACCGCTATTCCTGCCTTGCGTGTGGCTCCAAAGGCTACTATCTTTGCGCTCTTGAGAGAGAGGTGGCGCACCTGAGAAAAGTATTCCAGGTCCTTGGGGTTGGAGCCAGGCCAACCACCCTCGATGTAAGAAACGCCGAGTTCATCAAGTTTTTTGGTGATCTTAAGTTTGTCCTGAACAGTGAGGCTCATCCCCTCACCCTGCGTTCCATCACGAAGGGTGGTGTCATAGATGTAGACTAAATCCCCATCACTTCTCATCCTCTCCTCCGATACCTGTTTTTTTGTTTTTAAATCCTTCAGCCTCTGAGAATACACTCGTATTTTGATCGTATATTTTAATCGATTTACCCCTATCTGATCAAACCCGCTACGACGTCTCCCATCTCCGATGTTGTCACCAGCTTTTTCCCGGGTACCATGATATCCGCCGTCCGGTAGCCCTGTTTCAGAGCCTCATGCACAGCTTTCTCAATCGCCTGGGCCTCTTTCTCCATGTTGAATGAGTAGCGCAGCATCAATGCCGCAGAGAGAATTGTTGCCAGCGGATTGGCCTTTTGCTGTCCGGCAATATCGGGTGCAGAACCATGGGCCGGCTCATATAGCGCAACCCTTCCGCCGAGGCTGGCCGAAGCAAGCAGGCCGATGGATCCCGTCAAAACACTAGCCTCGTCCGTCAAGATGTCCCCGAAGGTGTTCTCGGTAACGATCACATCAAACTGAGCAGGTTTCCGTATCAGCTGCATAGCGCAGTTGTCCACATACATGTGTTCCAGCTCGACGTCAGGGTATTCTTCCCTGAGCTTCTCCATCACCGAACGCCATAGGCGCGAGCATTCCAGCACATTCGCCTTGTCTACAGAAGTCACCTTTTTGCGGCGCTTTCTCGCCATCTCAAAAGCCAATCGGCCTATTCGCTCCACCTCGCTGGCAGAATAAACCATCGTATCGACGGCGCGCTCCTCCCCTTCTATGAACTCCCTCTTCTTGGGGCCAAAATAGAGACCGCCAGTCAGCTCGCGAACAATGACAAAGTCGAGGCCATCTACTACCTCCGGCTTTAAAGGAGAAGCCTCAACCAATTCCGGAAACAGCACCAACGGCCTGATATTCGCATAAAGCCCGAGTTTCTTCCTGAGGGGAAGAAGCGCCCCGCCCTCTGGGCGGAGAGACATCGGCAGGTTATCCCACTTGGGGCCACCAACAGCCCCTAAAAGTATAGCGTCGCTCTCATAGCAGAGCTTCAAAGTCTCCTCAGGGAGGGGAACTCCCACAGCGTCGTATGCCGCTCCACCCACCAAGGCCTCTGTGAACTGAAAATCGATCTCATAGCGATTGGCGATCGCCTTTAGGACCTTCACAGCCTCAGCCACGATCTCTGGTCCAATCCCATCGCCAGGGAGCAGTAGGATTTTAGGCATTGTTCTTCATCCTTTCCCGTACGTAATTGATCAGTCCTCCAGCTCGCATGATCTCCTGCATGAATGGAGGAAAAGGCGCCGCTCGGTAAACCTCGCCCTTTGTCTGGTTCTTGATCGTCCCTGAGCTAAGGTCTATCTCCACCATATCCCCATCCTGCAGAGAAGCCGAAGCTTCAGGAGATTCCAGGATAGGAAGCCCTATGTTGATCGCATTCCTGTAAAATATCCTGGCAAAAGAACCGGCGATGACGCAGGCGACTCCCGCAGCCTTTATGGCCAGCGGAGCGTGTTCCCGAGAGGAGCCGCAGCCAAAGTTCTTCCCAGCAACGATGACATCCCCAGGAGATACCTTCTTGGCAAAGGTTGGATCGGCATCCTCCATGCAATGGGCCGCCAGCTCGGCTGGGTCAGTAGTATTCAGGTAGCGAGCAGGGATGATCAGGTCAGTATCGACATCGTTGCCGAATTTCCAAACACGTCCCCTAATCAGCATCGTTTCCCACAACCTCCTTAGGATGGGTGATGCATCCGGTCACCGCCGATGCTGCAGCCACCGCAGGGCCACAGAGATAAACCTCGCTCTCGGGATGCCCCATCCTACCGACAAAGTTCCTGTTCGTGGTAGCCAAGGCCCTCTCTCCCTTAGCGAGGATCCCCATATGGCCTCCCAAGCAGGGGCCACAGGTAGGGGTGCTCACAGCGCCTCCCGCTTCTATGAAGACCTCCAGAAGACCCTCGCGCATAGCCTGGAGGTAGATCTGCTGCGTCCCTGGTATCACTATCAGGCGAACGTTGGGATGCACTTTCCTGCCTCTGAGGATTTTGGCAGCGATGCGCAGGTCCTCAATCCGGCCGTTTGTGCAGGAACCGATCACCACCTGATCTATGGCTATCCCCTCAGCCTCGGAAACAGGCCGAGAGTTCTCTGGGAGATGAGGAAACGCCACCTGAGGCTCGATCTCGGAAACATCATACTCCCGCACCTCAACATAATAGGCATCGGGATCG
>JBNATO010000018.1:0-9401 GCA_049701555.1 Thermacetogeniaceae bacterium
CCATTTACTGTTAGAGCAGGTCCTGCCCAGTTGTTATTATCACGGATTCGGGTTTATTTATAGAAAATGACTACTGAACAATCTTTACATCTTTTTTTCGCATGATAGTAAATATTTGCTTATTGTATATCAAATTCTTCGTTTTTTATAGAATCCCAAAAGAATTCCCATAGCATAGCTGTCTTTTCTTTGTATGTTTCAGGTTCCGAATAACAAAACTCACTGAACATTCCTTGAATCATGCTTAAAAAAGCAACGATGCATTTATTTACATCCAAGTTTTTTAATTCCTTCGCCTTGATCCCATCCAAAATTACAGGCCTGAGTAATTCATCGACAAATTTATTTTGGTAAATTATCAGCTCTTTTTTCACCCTTTCTTTGAGAAAACCTGGAGGAAATAGAGCAAATCTCTTCCAAAAAATTATTTCCTCATCATCTTCATATCCACGATTAGAATAATCACTATAAAGAAAAAACAAACGCTCCTTTGCAGAATTAAATTCGTTTAACTTCTGACAAAGCACCTTAATATTAGCTAACTTTTTATCCCGAACATCATTAAATAATTCAGTAAACAGATGTTCTTTGCTCTCAAAATAAAAATAGATCGACGGGGTTTTAATATTTACTGCCTTCGCTATATCTAATAACCTTGTACCCTCATAACCATTTTTAACAAATAACGATAATGCAGCTCTTTTTATCATTTCTTTTGTCAAGTGCATCACCTAACTAATATTAGTTTATTCAATTGTAATCATTAGCTACAACTGCGTGTACTAGTTCAATACATGTGAAACACTAAGAGGAGGCATATTGTTGTAGGAACTGAGCGAGGCTCATATATCCCAGGCTTTGGTGTGGCCTAACCCGATTATAAACCTCGAATGTCCATCGCTTCAATTCCCGCCGCATTTCCTCTAGATTTATCTCACCCTCATAGCACTCCCAAAACTCTTCCCTGTATGTCCTGTTAAGCCTCTCCACAACCCCATTTAGCTTCGGGCTCCGCGGCGGTAAACAGAACAGCTTGATTCCATACTCCTTGCAAGCCATTTCAAAATCACCATAGAATTCACTACCACCATTCACTTGGATGGCTTTTATTTCAAAAGGGCTCCTCTTTATGAGTTCATCTAAGAATTCCTTCGCCGTAGAAGCCGTCGCCGCATTCCTTATATCCGCAAAACCCCATTTCGATACTACGTCCCCTGCTGAAAATTGCTTGTAAACACGCCCAGGCTCCGGACGAACTTCCAGTGTGTCTATCTGAACCATGTCCCCTGGCTTCTCTACTCTGTATTCCTTCGGCTTGCGTACAGCGTATACTCGATTCTTCGCCCTCCTCCTGGCTTTGACCTTCTTTACCGGCTCCTTTAAAACCCTCTCCGCTTTAAATAACTAAGTATCCTCCCTACTGTCGACTCCGATACCTCAAACCCTTCCACCTTTAAAAGAACCGTCAGCTTCGCTTTCCCCCAGCGAGGATATTCCTCCCTTAATTCCCGAATCCTCTCAACCAATTCCACTGACCATGCCGGCTTCCTGACGTTCTTAGGCCTCCTGCTCCTATTCTCAAGATTCCCAAGATTGTTCGGGTTAAACCTCTTCTTCCACCTGTAGTATGTCGACCTGGATATCCCAAATCGCCTGCACGTCACAGTTACAGGATGTTCCCGCCCAAATTCCAAAAACTTAAGCCTTATCTTCGCATCCTTCGATATGTCTTTGATCCTCGAAAGCCTTCTCACTGAAAAAGGACATACATTGACAACCGTCATGGAAGCCCCTGTTCCATGAACCCGTAGACTTTTTTCGCTAGATGCGCTAAGCTTCATATTGGGTGTGGGGACTCTCCTTTCTATCCTTGTGTTTCTTTTCCAAAACCTAGGATAATGGTCCCCGCACCCTTTTGTCTATTACATCCTTCTCTCTTCTATTCCCCCTACCTGTTTCACATGTGTCTAAACTTTGTCAGGCAATACAGGCTCTATGATGCGAAACGGCCAGAGTTTCATTCCAGAGCCGTTTCAACCCCACAAATTGCTCTCAAAGAAATCGCACGAAAATTCCGGGCTATTACAATCCTAGCGACGCATGGCAAAAACGACCAATACAAATATCCCCAGCAACAGACGGTACCAGACAAAAGGCAAAAAGCTTTTAGTTCGGATATAGCGCAGCAAGAAACCTATGCTGACAAAACCGGACACTGCAGAGACAACCACGCCCACCAAAAAAGGCAAGCTCACCATCTGCGGATGGAGCAGCAGATCGGGTACCTTTACCAGGCCAGCTCCTATGATGATCGGTGCTGAAAGGAGAAAAGAAAACCGGGCAGCGCTTTCACGCGTCAACCCTGTGAGAAGCCCTGCCGCGATGGTTATTCCCGAGCGGGAGACTCCAGGGATAATCGCCAACGCCTGAGAAAAGCCGATGACCAAGCTGCGCCCCAAGCCAATCCTCTCGATTTTCACCTTTTTGGCTCCACGCCTGTCAGCCAAGTAGAGAAGCACACCCATGATCATGAGCATCGTCGCTACCAGAGGCGGTGCCCGGAAAACGGTTTCAGCCTTTTCATCCAGCAGCAGCCCGAAGAACGCCCCAGGTACCGAGGCGAAGACAAGCCACCAAAAGAGCTTTCCTTCTGGCGTCCTGGTACCCCGAAACGCACCAGCTATCAGGTTCAGCCAATCCCGCCAAAAAAATGCTACGACTGCCACAACAGTGCCCAGATGCAGAGCAACGTCAAAAGCCAAACCCGGATCCCGCCAGCCGAAAATCCAAGGCACGAGGACCAGATGGGCTGAACTAGAGATGGGTAGAAATTCGCCTAGACCCTGTACCAACCCCAAAATGATCGCCTGCCATACAGTCAATTAGAAAGCCCCCCCTTTTTATCCTCGACATCTTCCTTCAGCGTATGCGCCTCACGCTGCTTATCCCTTGATGCATCTCAACAAGGTAAGCAACATCTGCAGAATCAGCCAAATGCTGATTATGAGAGACCATGATGATCTGTCGGCCAAGGCTCTGGCTGTAACTCTTTAAAAACCGTGCCAGCTGGGGCGAAAACTCCTCTGACAGATGCTTTCCTGGTTCGTCAAGAACAACAGGGCCACCGATACGAGGGGTGAAGGCATGAATCAGAGCGAGCCGCAGAGCGAGGGATATCACGTCGACCACACCTCCCCCTCTGGCGTCCTGAGGGGTCGTCTCCACCCTGACGTCGCCGCCATAAGTAGAACAAACATAAAACTCTGCCTCAGGCCGATCCCGCTTCTCTTCTACAACAACCTTAAATTCCAGATCCCCACCAAAAACAAACTGCAAGGCCTGGGTCACCAGGTACTCTACCTGCTGTCGCCCCTGCTCCCGAGCATGTTTGGCAGCCTCCATCAACAACAGCCGCACCTTTTCAAGACACTCAGCCTCTTCCCTGACCTCTTCCAGGCGCTTCCTTTTGGTTTCAATTTCTTGGAGCAGAGCCGACCGTTCGCCCAACAGGCGGTTGTAGACAGCCTTTAGCTGCTCAAGGGAATTTTTGATCGAAGCCAGCTGCTGGTTCATCGCGACTGCTCCTTTTCTAATAAATCCCAAGGTATCAACCTGTTGACCTCAGCGAGAAGACGGTCCATCTCAGCTTTCAGAGCATCTATCCTCTCCCCAAGCTCCTCAGGCTTAACGCCATACTCAGCTGCCTTCTGATAGAGCTTCTGTCTTTGCTGCTCCAACAATTCCTTCTGGCTCAGCGCCCTTGCCCTCAGGTCTCGCGTCCTCCTCAATGCTTCTTTCAATCGGCTGATCTGCTTCTCATAGTTCGCCTGGTCGCTATGCTGCACCCCTCTTCCTCCTCCCCTCTATTTATTCATACTCGGCGAGAGCTCTCTTTATGGAATCTGCAGTAAGTTCTCCGAAGCAAACGGGGCATTTCCCCAAGGCGCTCAGCAACCTCTCGTACTCATCGAGGTACCTCTCCATCTCACTTTGATAGCGTTCGACTGCCAAAGATGCTCCCTGGTAATCCCGCCTGTTCTCTAGCCACGCCCCCAAGAGCTCATTATAGGAAGAAATCAGGCGCACCAGCTCGTCTATCCTGGAAAGGTACTTTTCGCCTTCTTCGAGCATCTCAGTCCTGGCGATCACATGCTCACACCTCGCCAGCCTCTTGGCGACGGCATCAACCTCCCGGACAACCCCGACCAGCTCTTGCAATTCCTTGTTCAGAGCTTCTAACCTTTCCAGACAGCTCTCCAGCTCAGAAACACATTCGCTATCAGAGATCGCCTTCTCCGCTCGCTGGAGGTAAACCTCAACTCTCCTGATATCCTCAGCTAAAGAAACAAGAGCGGCATATTCTCTCTCCAAGGCCTCCAGCCTCTGGATCTCTCTTTCAGCCCCATCCAATGAAGAAAGGAGTTCAAGAACCCTGCGGACGCCCTCCAGGGCATAATCGACCTCCCGCCACTGTTCCGCAATCTCCGCTAGCGCCTCAATCGTGCGAGAGATCTCTTCAATCCTACACATCAGAGATTCTAGCTCTTTGATCCTCTTCTCCAGCAGCGGCAATCCATCATAAGCATGAAGAGCCTCTTCTAACTCTTTGATAGAGGCACTGAGCTGGCTCTCCTCATCCCGCAAACGCCTCAGGTCTGTCGCTGTAGACTTTTGCGCCCAGTCGAGAATATGAACGCCGCCCAGTTGCCCGATCACCTTCGCCCTTACCGCCCCGTTTTCTGCGAGCAAAAACGGGCCTTCAAGCTGCCCGCTGAAGTTTAACTCCACCCTGTTTTTGTCATCGATGACAACCTTCCTTATGCCTGATACTTCGACTATTTCGTGAGGGATCTCGCTCCCGAACCCCTCAAAGACCTTCTCATCCTCTCCAGGCCTCTTCAGCACATATCGGTTTCTGCCGCCGGCTGTGCGCAGGCGCGTGATCGTTGTACCATCATCCATCTCCACAGTCACGCGGCAGGTGCGAGCCCCTGCCCTGACAAAGTCAGCTCCTTTCGGCTCGTTAAAAAAGAGCCACCGAAGAGCCCTCACCAGCGCCGATTTTCCATGGTCAGAAGGGCCGACAATGACGTTCAGACCAGGGCTTAAATCCACTTCCGTGTACTTATGTGATTGGAAGTTTTCGACGATAAGCTTCCGCAAAACGCTCACTCTTCAACCTCCCCATGGGCTAAAGCCTCCTCAGCGAGGCTGATGCGCCTCAGCGCCTCATCCCTCACCCTCTGCTCCAGCTTTTCAGCCTTGGCGATCTCCTCGATCAGCATCCGGACATCAGCCCGCCTGTAAGATGCAGCAGATTTGACCTCTGACAGGTAACTGGCCAATCTCTGCTCGCGGAAAGCCGCTTCCTCCAGCTTCGTCCTGTCGAGGACATCCTCCCCGGGAGGAGCGCTGCGCAGCCTGATCTTCTCATAGGACGGCCTGCTTCCCGCGAGATCGATCAGGATCACCTGAACCGGCCTGCGCACCTCGTCAGGATGGTTGGAGAGACGTGCAAGAGCCCCCGGGTTGAGGAAATACTTGCCATCCCGCTGGAGATCAGGGAGCCCGAGGTGATAGTGGCCAGCTAGCGTGAAGTCAGCCTCTGTCTCCCATATCTGCTCCACCAGCGTATAGGCGACGCCAGGAAAGGCCGCTTTGTGGAGCAGCATGCCATGCACCACATGAATGGCATAATCGCAGTCTTTCTTTCGCACGACATAGTCCTCACGGGGATCCCTCCGGTCTATGTCAAAGTGAAAGCCCTGGCCCGTCAGCTGGACCCGGATCCCGTTTTTCTCCAAATAAACCGGTTCGCGCCCCAGCAGGCGCACTATACCCAAGCGAGCCGCAAACCCGAGCATCGTGCGGGGGAGGGTTTCAGCGTTGTGGCCAAAGAGGTCATGATTTCCCGGAACGACGAAGACAGGCACAGGAAACTGTTGGTAGATGCGCAGAAACTCAGCGCACACGCTGAGAGCAGGAGTCGGAACGTCGAAGAAATCCCCTCCATGCAGGACATAATCCACTCTGCACCTGTGGACGAGCTCCAGCACCTCCTGCAGCTTCGCTGCGAGCGTCGCGGGAAAGTTGTCCTTCCTGTTCGCAGGAGTGGTTCCTCTCTTGTGGTCGTCGGTAAGAAAAAGGAAACGCATCCTCACTCATCTTCCCCGCTGCGTGAATAGATAGGCCCAAACGGGCCAGCCGTCTTGACGATCCTTCCCTTCCTTGCAAAGCCCTCCAGCCATTCCTTGACCTCACTAAAGGAGACCGAGCGTTTCAGCTCCTCCTCTATATCAGGAAGATATAGATTGACCTGTCCGAGATCAAGGGGCAAGAACTTTTCTATGACACGCCAAACAGCTTCCTCTGCTTCCCTGAAATCCTCCTCCAGTTCGGTAAATGGGTTGACAGTGTGAGGTGCCCGCGTCCGGGCGCAACGGATCCTCACAGCCAGGGTTCTCCCAACGACTGCTGAGGATACAAAGGCTGTCCCAGAGCTCAGGTAAGGGAGCCTCCTGGCCTCCTCAGAGGTGATGTCGGTTTCTTCCTCGATCACCCTGATGTCCGACGCTCGCACAGTGCGAAAGATGAACTTTGTGTTCAGCTGAGCGGTGATCGTCTCATCGAGCAAAGCCGGGCGCTGGGTAGCCAGAACCAAAAACACTCCATACTTTCTCCCCTCCTGGGCGACCTCCCGGAAAACGCTGCGTGCAGGCGCGGGAACCTCGATCCCCTTCGGAGCAAAGTTATGGGCCTCATCCGTGACCACAAGGAAGGGTGGAAACTTCTCCTCCGGAGCCTCGCCGCGCTGCAGCGCATCAGTGTAATTGCGCCGCATCCTGTAAAGCTTCCTCACGAGGTATGCGCCAAACACAGTCAAAAGCCAGATCGGCCCCCGGATCACAGCCAAGCGGCGCGCCCGAAGAGAATCGATTATCGGCTCGACCCCTTTCTGGAAGATCCCCTCCCGCTCCAGGCGGTAAAGACGCCACCGGATACCCCGAAGGCTGCTGGGATGACCGGCCTGTTTGGCCATTGACAGAAGCGTCTTCTCATACTTGGAGTTATCGCCATACCTCCTCCGGATGTTTTCTAAGGTCTCCTCCTCCTTCTCGGCAAGGGCGATCAGGTCCTCGAGCTTCTGGGAAAAGCTGGCGAAAGAATCCCTCTCCTGGTGAATAGCCTTGAGGGCGTTATCCATCCCCTCCGTAAAGTTGGATCCAGCTGCAGCCAAAAGAGAGGACAGATCGTTTGCAGTCAGTTCTTCGAAGTTCACGCCTGTATCGCGGCCAACAGTCAAAATATCTGTCCTTTCTTTGTACGCAGAAGCCCACCTCTCATCCATCCCCTCGAAAGGGGTGCTGAAGCTCATCTCGTAATGGGGGTCAAACACCAGGGCAGGGATCCTCTTCTCCAAAAGCTCCTCCAGGATCACCCTGAGGCCGAAAGACTTCCCTGAGCCAGAGCCCCCAAAGATGCCGATATGGGGATACTCCTGCATCGACTTGTAATCGAAGATGAAGGGCACAGCGCTCTGCGGCAGCACACCCTCACCCTTGACATACAGGGGAGCTATGTCGCGCAGCTCAGGCGGCAATCCCTCCTTCAGATCCTCAGTCCCCAGGATCACCCCCAGAACAAGGCCGTTCTCCGGACGGCAAGGAACCAAGAGATCCTCCACCTCGGAGAAGTCAGGGAGGCGCACCCGTGCCCCCACTTCCACGGGAGAGGAGAGGTCCCCTAAGAGCCTCACCCTGGCAAGGTGGATGGTCTCCTCACCGAGCCGGAATCCAACCTGTTCCAGTCCCTCCCACACCTTGGAGTCGATCAAAGGGCTGCGCTCCATAGACAAAGGGATGAACCTGTTGAAAGACTTTGTCTCTATAACTTCGCCACGGGGATAGTTGTTTTCAGCATCCTCGACGATGAGGATCTCGTTGATCCGAAACTTCCTTTCCCGAGAAGCCACATAGATGTATTGCTGGGTAGTTACGCCTACCACCTGCATTCTAATCCCTCCTAGAGGTCACGCCAAGACCGCAGGGGACGGAGATAGAACTCAACCAACTCCGGGTCCAGATATGCCGCCAACAATGTGTCCATTTCTTCCTTAGTGATGCGCACCTCAGCGTCAACGATGTCAAGCCAAAGGGGGAAACCCCTGCCGTGTGAGGGCGTGATCGTATAGAGATAACAGAGGGCTGTCATCAACTCCCCTCTCTGTTCGGGTAGATAGTCCACAGCCAAAACCTGAGGATGAGAAGCAAAGCGCACATAGACCCTACCCCGCTTTTTCTTGTCGCCCTCTTCTCGCAAAAAAGCCTCACCAGGCTCCAGCAGCCCATAGAGCACCTCGCGGTCGCCCCAGTTCTCGCCAGCACCCGGGAGCAAGGATTGAACCAGCGATGATGTGGCGATCTCCTCAGTAACCCCTAAAACCACCGTCCCCTGGTCCAGCGCCTTTTTCCTGATCCGCACCCAAGTGGCAGCTGCGTGGATCTCCAAGCGGGCAAAGCCGCCATCCCACAAAAGCAGGCGAGGCTTTTCGGCAGCAAGAGCCTGCAATCCCACCTCAGCCTCAAGCTCTGCCAGCATCTCCCAGCGGATGCTGGCAAGAGCATCCTCCGCTTCTAGCCCCTGCTCCAGCTTTTCCTTGATCTTCTCCCAACAGCTTGGCAGCAAGGGCGAAAAGAGGCGGTGCCCCCAAATCCTCCCTCCTGTCTCGGAATTTTCCCCAGTGGAACGCGCCAGAGCTCGGAAAAATGTGACAAGGTATGGGAAACTTGCCCCGTAAGTGTTAAAAGAGCCGTCGACGGCTACAAGGGGTTGATCTTGAAAAAATCTCCGAATTTCTTCGCCTGAAAGGCGGCAGAGCCGAGAAAAAGACCCTTCCCTTTCGGCTCGGAGCCTTTTCTCCTCTGCTGTCCCAACCATCAGGCGACGCTTCCGAAGGAATCTGTTCAGTTCCTGAATCTCCTCGATCAACCCCTCTGAGAAAACCAATAAAACCCCTCCTCCTTGACTAATTTTCACTTCTTTCTTCAACAGCCCGATTCCTTCCAGAAAGCTTCTCTAGTGCTTATCCCTCAAGAGAAGGCAGCCAGCTTTAAAACCGCTGATATGGCCTTCGATCACGACAGGCCTGCCGCTTACAAAAACGTATTCCACAGCGTAGCCGTTCCCCTGCCTCTTTAGAACAAGGATGTCTGCGTAATAGCCAGGGGCAATCTCTCCTCTCTCCCGCAGCCCAAACAGCTGCGCCGGAAGAGAGGTGAGGCGTCTCACCTTCTCCTGGAACGGCAACCCGCCAAAGCAGCCTTGCCCCCCGCTCAAAAGCTCCAGATAGCTCACTTCTTCGCGGTCGGCTCCATCCTCGTAAGCGGCGCAGGCAGCCTGCC
>JBNATO010000018.1:9411-14656 GCA_049701555.1 Thermacetogeniaceae bacterium
AACGCTGGAAGGACAGCCATGTTCGCCTCGGCTCCTGTGGTTCTGACCTCAACCTGGACACCTTTTCCTAAAAGAATCTGTGTCATAGCAGGCAGCGCCAAGCCGCGCTTCATCGCGGCATCTGGGAGGCTTTTCCCCAAAAGATCTCTATATTCAGAGGGGGCCCGAGCGATGATCAATTCCTCAGGCTTGAACCTTGCCACAGCGCTGTCAAGGAGACGCCGCGGGCTTCCCGCAAGGGGAAAAGGGTTTACATCGCCGCAGATCTGCATTCCATGGGGAGAAGGCTGGACGATCTCCTGCTGGATCATTTGGAGAAGAGGGCTTGCGGTGTCCTTCGGCAAACGCAGGTTTCTGAGATAAGGCCGAAACAGCGCCTCATCTGCCGCTTTTTTCAAGCGCTGTAACTCTCCCAAAAAAACGCCAGCATCTGAACACACTTCGTCGGAAAGATTGACGACGAGGAGAGGATGCGGCTCGATGCGGCAGCAAACACTCTCGATCTCCTCCCACGTCCAGAAGGCATCCGGCAACGCGCTCAAATCCAGAGAGAGCCCTAAGGAACCTTCAGAGAGGCCTTTTTTGACCAGCGCCCGAAGGCCCTCCACCTCTCTCCGGTCCATATGCTCTGGGTTTTGGAGCATCCTGCGCAGGCTCCCCAACCCGAGCAGTGTTCCGAAATTAAGCCGTAGGCCGCTCCGGGCAACCCAATTCAGGTATCTCCTGATCTCCACAGGAGTCGAGCCGTTTGCCCCCCCGATCAGGGTGGTAACCCCTTTGAGGGCGAGCTTCTCCTGCACCTGTTTCTCAGGGAGGAGGCCTGACCAAACAGCAACAAAGCCAGGGAGGACCAAGCAGTCTCTGGCATCGATCACCCTGGCACCAGGAGAAGGCTCGATCCCTTCTCCTATGGAGACTATCCTCGAACCCCTCACCAGGATGTCCGCCCTATACGGCTTCCCCCCGGAACCATCCACAACCATCCCGTCCCTGAGAAGTACCTCCTGCCAGGTCCGGGCTTTGGCTATCTCCAAGGCAAAATACCAGGCGTTATAGCTCAAGACAAAGACCGCCGTGAATACCAAAAGAAAATAAAAAAGGCGCTTCAAAAACTATCCCTCCGCCACCTTTACCTTCCCAAATTAGATTACTGCGGAGGGATGCAAATTCCTCTTTTATATTATACCTCTCTGCCGCAAATCCTCCACTTCCTCTTTGGTATATCCCAGGAGCTTGGTCAAGATGGCCTCCGTGTCTTGACCTAGCGCAGGAGCACCCCGCCAAACCCTTCCAGGGGTTTTGTTCAGCTTGGGAGCGATCCCGAATGCCCGAACATTCCTCTTCAAGGTCTGATCCTCATATGTAACAAAGTTTTCTCGAGCCTGCCAATGAGGGTTCTCAAAGGCATCTCTGGCGTTCAACACAAGAGAGCAGGGGACGCGATGCTTCGCCATGTGCTGCTCCACCTCCAGAGCATCTCTGCTGGCTACCCATTCCCTCGTTATCCGATCGAGTTCGCGCCCTTTAGGCGAAGCCACAGCTTCCTGCGAGGAAGCGCACTCCTCCCATGTGAAATAGCCGGGATCGAGGCCTATCGCCCTTATAAAGCGCTCATAAACAGCAGGGCCGAAAGCCCCCAAGGCAACCCACCGGCCATCCCGCGAGCGGTAAACATCATAAGGCTGAAAGGCCGGAGTCTTGTTCCCCGTCCGCTGGCGCAGAACCCCGCACTCCAAATAGGAGACAAAGGTGTCGGAAAGCAGGCGAGCGTTGGACTCATACTGCGAAACATCGATGACCTGCCCCTCGCCGGTTCTCTGAGCGTGGAGATACCCGAGCAACGCTCCGAATACAGCAAACATCCCGGTGATATAGTCGTTTGTCCACGGGCGCGCCAGCATAGGAGGCTGAGAGTCAGGCTCCCCCATGAGGCTCAGCCAACCGCTTGCAGCCTGGCCGATCATGTCGTAAGAGCCTCTCCTGCATACCTCGGGAACCCCTCCGAACTCCGGTCTCCCAAAGCCGCTCACATGGACGATCACAAGCCTCGGGTTCACGCTCAGGCACATCTCGTCGCTGATCCCGAGCTTGTCCAGCCAAACAAGATTTTCAAACCAGATATCCGAGATCTTGATCAACCCCAAAAAGATCTCTCTGGCTTCAGGGATCTTCATATCGAGTTCGAGCGTCATGCTGAGCCTATTGCGGGCATCCTGAACCCAACTCGCAGAGACCGCCTTCTCCCCATCCTTGACCAAGGGCGCCAGCATCCTGTAGGTGTCTCCTACGCCCGGGCGCTCGACATGGATCACCTCCGCACCAAAATCCGCAAGCATGTTGGCGGCATGAGGCATTCCGATCAGGCTTCCCGTGGAGAGAACTCGCATTCCCTGAAGAGGCCCAAACGGGGGGATCAACGCAGGAGCCGGTATGCGCTCAATCTCTTCAAGCCGCTTCACCAAGGATTCCCTCCTCAAAGCGATTATATTAGGCGCTATTAAGAGCTGGTACTAATAATAGTTATCAAAATATTGAGTTATCTTCAATACTCAAAGAAAAAATTCCTTGTGAGCTAGAAATACAGCAAGGTAATAATTTCGCTAAGAAACCAAAAGAAGCAGCATACCAATATTCCAGACGCTGTGAGCAAGAATCGAGGGGATTAGAGAGCTTGTTGTCTCGCAGATCAAGGCAAGGATAGCTCCTCCTGCTGTTAGGGGCAGAAGGCGGAAGATATCGAAATGAAGGGCACCGAATAGAAGAGATGAAAGGAGAAGAGCGGGAAGCATCCCTAAACGCCAGCGAATCGCCGGATAAACAAAACCTCGAAAATAGACTTCCTCGCCGACTGGGCTGAGGATGCCCACCAGGATAGCTGAGAGCAAGAGAAACCCTCTGTCGCCATTTGCCACCAGCAGCTCCGCCAAAGGCTGTGGCGGAGGGGTCTTATGCACGAGAGAGGTGATCGCCGACATCAGAAGCAGAACAACGGCCAGGGCTGCTAATCCCCCCGCGAACCCCACAAACCCCATGGAGAAGACCTCTTTTATCGAAAGAGGGTTGAGGCCCACCGCCGCAATGGGAGCGCGATACTTGAACAAAACGCAGAAAAGCACAAGGGCGAACAAAAGAAAAGACTGCACATATCCAGCAGTCAGAATACGGAGAGCTTCCTCGCCAGGCACCCCCTTAGCGAGCCAAGGGATCCGTTCCAACAAGCGGGAAAAAAGAGGGGCAGAAACAGCGCCACCCAGAGAGGCAAAGACAAGAACGCCCACCAGCTCCTTCATCCCCCACGGTGTCCTCTGGCGAGGAAATTCGAGACGTTCTTTTTCTTCCAACTCAGCTTCCCTCATGGAGTTCATCGTCAGGTCAACAGATGCGAGGCAGAGGTTCCCCCTCGAGCATGGTGATGATCCTGGTCGCCCCAAGTTCGGTCTCAAGGAGGACTAGCCCGGGATTCTCAGGGAGCACCTCCCCGATCTGCACAGCGCCGCTTCCTTCAGGGAGCTCCCGCATCGCTCCCAAGACCCTATCCACTGCTTCGGGAGCGCAGATTACGACCACCTTCCCCTCGTTAGCGAGGTAAAGGGGGTCGATCCCCAGCATGTCGCACGCGCCTCTCACTTCGCGCCGCACCGGAAGCGCTTCCTCGCGGATAAGAATGCCTCGGCCACTCTGGAGAGCGAGCTCATTCAGAGTGGTAGCCAATCCCCCTCTCGTGGGATCCCTCATACACCTGATCCCTTCTCCGCCCGCCTCCAGAATCGCCCGTGTGAGCCTGTTAAGAGGAGCACAGTCGCTGACAACAGGCGTTGTGAAAGAGAGACCCTCCCGCTGGGCCAGAATAGCAAGGCCATGCTCTCCCAGCGAGCCGCTGACGATCACAGCATCCCCCGGCTGCATCCGTCGAGGAGCAAGCTCTCTCCCCTCCGGGATCACCCCGATTCCAGCGGTGTTGATGAAGATCTTGTCTGCGCTCCCCCTTCCCACCACCTTGGTGTCGCCTGTCACTATGCTCACACCAGCGGCCACAGCAGCCTCTTGCATGGAGCGCACGATGCGCCTCAGGTCAGCCAATGAGAAGCCCTCCTCGATGATGAAGCCAGCGCTCAAGTAAAGAGGCTCTGCCCCGCTTACCGCTAGGTCATTGACAGTTCCGCACACCGCGATCTTGCCGATGTCGCCGCCTGGGAAGAAAATGGGATCAACCACAAAGGAATCCGTTGTGAAAGCAATTTTCCCCTTCGGAAGCTCCAAGAGGGCAGCGTCGAGCATTTCGTCCAGGATCGGGTTGTGGAAGGTCTCCTGAAAAACGGTCTTAACAAGCTCGCTCGTCAGAGTTCCACCGCTCCCATGCCCCAACAGAACGACGCCATCCTGGGAATCGATCATCGGCCGACACCCGCTTTCCTTCCTCCATAGCGATAATAAGCTGCACAGGAGCCCTCCGTTGAGACCATGCAGGGCCCCACAGGATTCATTGGAGTACATGCTTTACCAAAGAGCGCGCACTCGTAAGGCAGCTTCAACCCCTTCAGGACCTCCCCGCAAGAGCAGCCTTTTCTCTTGCGGCTGGGAGCAGCGTCCACAGGAAATCTGCGTTGAGCATCGTAAGCCGCAAACTCCTCCCGCAAAGCCAGGCCGCTCTCCGGGACATCGCCGATCCCGCGCCAGCGAGCGCTCACAGGCTCAAAATACTTATCGATATAAGACCTTGCAACAGGATTCCCTTCAGGCCTAACAGCCCTTCTATACTGTATCTCCACCGCTGGGCGCCTTTCCTTGTGCTGGCGCACGATGAGCAGGATCGCCTCAAGGATATCCGTCGCTTCAAAGCCTGTTATCACGCATGGCCTTCCATATTCCTCTGCGATAAAGCGAAAGGGTTCGCTCCCAAGGATGGTGCACACGTGTCCTGGGTTGATAAAGGCGTCGATCCTGACCTCCGGGTCATCCAACAACGCCCTCATCACCGGAGGCACCAGCTTGTGCAGCGAGTAGACAGAAAAGTTTCTGATCCCTTCCCGAATCGCCTGTTCCAGCGCCACAGCCACTGTGGGAACGGTCGTCTCAAACCCTACCCCGAGAAAAACCACCTCTGCACCAGGGTTTTCCACCGCTAGCTTCAGGGCATCAGAAGGGGAGTAGACGACTCTGATATCAGCGCCGCGCCCTTTTTCTTGAAGCAGGCTGCTCTGCGTCCCCGGCACCCTCATCATATCCCCAAAGGTTGCCAGTATCA
>JBNATO010000019.1:0-14487 GCA_049701555.1 Thermacetogeniaceae bacterium
AAACTGGCCCAGATGGCCCAGGACGGCTACGCCCGGGCCATCCGGCCGGTGCACACCATGCTGGACGGCGACACCGTCTTCAGCCTGGCTACCGGCCAGGTGGAAGCAGACCTGAACCAGGTGGGGGCACTGGCGGTGCAGGCGGTGGTCCGGGCCATCCTGCGTGCGGTGCAGGCGGCGGAGAGTGTGGGCGGCATTCCGGCGGCACGTGATTTAAAGTAAAGGCCTAAAATATGAGGGTAGACCGCGGGCTGGTTTTTGTTGCGCCCAGCAAGGACGCTGTCTTTAGAATGCCAGCCCCAAGCGGCGAAGGCAGTAGCCGTAGCCCAAGGCCAGGGTGTCCGCCGCGAGGGTGCGGGGGGTTGACAAGATAAGCCGCGCTGTGCTAGAATTACTTTCGTCAAACGAGGTGGGCCACTAGCTCAGCTGGTAGAGCACCTGACTCTTAATCAGGGTGTCGTGGGTTCGAAGCCTACGTGGCCCACCAGCATTTCAAGACCTTAAGAATTGGTGTTGACACCAGTTTGACACCAGTTTTACCCTAAGCCTTCCTTCGGGAAGGCTATTCTGTTTTTATGTGGGACTCAAGCTTGGCAATAGCCTTCTTTTTGACTTCTGGGAGTACGTGGCTGTAGGTGTCCAGGGTTACGGATATTTGGCTGTGTCCTAACAACTCCTGTACCACCTTCGGATGCTCATTTAATTCAAGCAAACGAGAAGCGAAAGTATGCCGCAGGGAGTGTATCGTAGCATTCTGCAATCCAGCCTTTTCGATAAGCCTCTTGAAGGAACGGTGAAAATTGCGGGGAAGAATAGGCTTTCCTTCAGAAGTGGCAAAAACCAAGCCGGCGTCTTTGTATCTCTTGCCACATTTTGCTTTATGCTCTTCCTGCTTTTTCCGATGTACTTCTAATGCTTCGACAGCCCACTTAGGCAAGGGAATAATCCTTTTCCCCTTCTGGGTCTTGGGTGGCTCGAAAATTACTGTATTCTTCTCGTTGACCTTTGCTTTGACAAGCTGTTGCCTTACTTCGATGTAACCTTCTCCATTCTCTTCAATGTGCACATCTTGCCACCGCAACCCCAACAGTTCTCCACGGCGCAAGCCTGTTCCTAAGAGCAAAATAAAAGCTGCTCTTAAAGGTTCGTCTTTAAGTACGCTGAGAAATCGCTTTTCTTCTTCAAGAGTCAGGTAGCGAGCTTCTTTCTTGATTTGCTTTGGAGGAGAACATAGCTCTGCTACATTGCGGGTTACCAACCCTTCTTTTAATGCTTGCTCTAATGCTTCGTGCAAAATAACATGCGCTATAGTAACCGTTCTGGGCGATAACCCTCCCTTCCCATCAGCTCTTCCTTTCTCAAGAAGGTAATTGTAAAATATCTGGATTTGGCGTGGTTGTAATTTGGCTAATTTGATATTTCCAAGCTGAGGTTTAATATGCACCCTAACGATCATTTCGTAGTTATCATAAGTTGTCGGTCTCACACGGGGCTTCGCGTATTGTGTTAGCCACAAATCAAGCCATTGTTCCAGGGTTACATTGCTTTCTTCCGCACATAATCCCAGTTCCCGCATGGCAATAAATTTGCGCAGCTTTTCCGTTACCTCTTCTTCGCTTTTTCCATAGAAAATCTTTTTTCTTTCCTTGCCAGTTTTAGGATCGCTACCTAGGTAAACACTTCCCTGCCAGCGCCCGTCTTTTCTCTGAAAAATAGTTCCTGTTCGATTTGGCCTTCTGGCCTTCTTTTTTACCAAGCCCAGCACCTCCGAACATGCGTTTGCTAAATCTTGACTTCTGAGAGGAAAAGTTTTACTATATAAGCAAACAAGCGTTTGGTTATTTGTATGCTACTTCTTCATGACTTTAATTACGTGCAATAAAGCTTCAACTTCTTCTTCGGTTAACTGTGCCTCTTCGGCAGCATGGGCAAGCTTAAGGTATAAATTATTTGCCTCTTCTTGAACGCCCAAAAGAAAGTCCACAGATGTATCTAAAATGCGTGCAATCTTTGCAAGAATAGCAGGATCGGGACGCCGGCGGTTCTGCTCGTACCCTGCATAGGTGGTTGTTGGAATTCCAAGAAGAGACGCCACCTTTCTTTGACTCATGTTCTTTTTCGCTCGTGCCAACGCCATTCTGTCCCCAATTTCCACAGATTCTTCATCTCCTTTAACGAGATTAGGCAAATTACTCCTTGACAACGCGAAGCGCCCAGTATATACTCAAAGTGAAGATAGTTCCTGGGCAATCATTCTTAGGCAGGAGGGATTTCATGCAGGTTGATTGGAATGACCTAGGGCCTGTCATGAAAGTCAAAGAGGTTTCTCAACTATTGAGGATTTCGGAGTATAAGGTTCGTGACCTCGTAAAGAAAGGCAAGATTGCTGCTCTAAAAGACGGAAGAACATTTAGGATTTATACTGAAGCACTTAAAAAGCAACTTCTTGGACAAGGAGGGTAAAACTTGACCGTTCAAGAGATGATTACCGAAGTCCTAGAAGTTGTTCCTGGGTGTAGCAAAGTAAAAGAAGGAACCAAATGCCGCATTTGTGGCTATCCGACAGGCTATCCTGAGTTTGGTGAAACATACTGCTATGAACCGTGTGCATGGGCGCTAAGGGTTTTGCGTCTCATTGAATTTTCCTCAGAAACTCCTGCACGAGGTCTAAGTACTTCTCCGGTGGAGGTGGAACGAGAGAAGCAATAAGTTTCTTGAACCTGTTATCGCCGAGAATGGTTTGGATTACACGTAGTTCATCAGGCGTATATTTACTCTTTAAGTACTGAGCAAACGCGATATAGGGTAACGAATCTTCTTCTAGCAAAAATTCCTTTATCTTACCGCTATACTTGCTGTCAAGTTGGTTGTCGGCATCACTTTCTCCTAGAATATACCCAGGGCTACTGTTGAGAGCTTTGGCTATGGCTGCAAGACTCCGCAAAGAAAGCAATGAGCGACCAGTTTCAACATCGCAAATGAACGTCTTGTTTACCCCGGCTCTTTCGGCAAGCTGTTCAAGTGTAAGGCCCTGCTGTAGCCGAAGCCGGCGAATGCGATAACCAAGTCCCCGTAAATCCACTTTTTGCGTCCCTCCTTTTCCCTTATTATACGTTCCAACCTAACAATCGGCAAGCTTGCGTATTAAATTTAGGGCAAAGTACGTTAGAAGCGTACAAAAAGGAGGAATTTTATGCAGGGGTTATATCCTCAAAGAAAGGAACTGTATATTCATGCGTGTGTATTAGGTGAGCGACAATGAGGGCTTATATCGTAGACAACGAAATCTATTGGTCGGTAACTTCCATCGTAAGTGTGGTACGTAAACCCGGCTTGGAACGCTGGCGTGGCGAAATTGGCAATGTAGCAGCGGATAGAGTAGCTGAAGAAGCCGCTCAACTTGGATCAACAATACACGATTGGTGCGCGAAAATAAACGAAACCTTCAATTCGCAAGGCAGAATTGATCCCCAACGTTATATACACGTTCCTCCCGTGGTATTCCAGTACATTGTTTGGCTAAACAAAGCCGTAACCGAAGTAAAGCTGTGGGAAAGTGTTGTAGTTTCTCGCACCTATCGGTATGCCGGCCGCCTTGACCTTGTTGCAAAACTAGCAGGAGACAAAACCTATTCAGTAATTGACATAAAAACATCAAAGCAGGTCTGGCCCGAGTATGGAATGCAGTTGGCTGCCTACCGTCAAGCTCTCAAAGAACAGGGGATCATCGCCGACCGGTTGCTAGTTGTCCACCTTGACAAGATTACTAACCGATTGGGCGTGCATGAATTTGACAATCCATCTAGGTGTTTTCAGGCGTTCTTGGCTGCACTAACACTATTCAACTACTTAGGATTTGATTCAGAAGAGCCTGAAGAAGTTGTGTATGTGAACCAGTAGGGAGGAGATACCATGAAAGCCTTAGTGCCGGCCCGCGAAGTCAAGACCATCCAAGCCCAGGGTGCTCAGGTGTTGGAAACGGCGCAAAACCTTGAAGTTTCGTTGGCAACACACAAACGGGCGATTGACCTGCTTAGCTTAATTGCCGAAGCCAAGAAACAGCTTGAAACCAGACGTCGGGCCGCCGTTGATCCGCTGAATCAAAAAGTCAAGGAAATAAATAGTTTCTTTCGTGAACTCGAGTACCCCTTTGAGGAAGCCGACAGAATTGTACGCCAGAAGCTCATACGATTCCGAGCAGAAGAAGAACAGAAACGCAGGGAAGAAGAGAAAAAGCTTCAGGAAACCAATATATTCGCTGTTGTCCCCAAACTGGCCACTACTCAGCGGGCAGAAATGGGGCAGGCCATAGCTCACAAGGTCTGGGAATTTGAAATCGAAGATGAAGCTCAAATCCCTAGAGAGTACCTTTCGGTGGACACCCGAAAAATAAGGGAGGCGATCAAGCAAGGCGTAAGGCATATTCCCGGCATACGCATCTTTCAGACCGAAAGATTGACAGTAAGGAGGAATGGCTAAAATTTGCCCTGTAAGCCGCGTTTGTTGGTGGGGATATATCTTTCTATTTCCTCCTTAAGAAAATCGTTTCTAGGGCCGTTTTGGGGGAAAATAGAAGTATTTTAGAAGGAGGCATATGGAATGAAACCCGTCTACATTGAAGGTACAGCATTTGTGAATGTCGGAAGTTCTGGAATGGTTCGTGTTAACGGAAAATCGTTTGAAAACATGGTATTTGAGGCTCTTGAACCGGAAGAAAAAGAAAGATACACGGATATTCCTGTTGAAATGTACGTCGAGATTGTACCGTTGAAGATGGGACTGAAGATTTCTAGTAATCCTCCTGGCATTGAAGATGACGAAGAAGACGGTTACGAGGAAGCGGTCGAGCAGGGGGCATAATTCGCCCCCTGCTTAGGAGGAATCTAAAGGAGGAGTAACATTGGATTGGATCAAACTGCATCGGGAGCTTTTAGATAGCCCGATATTTCGCAAACCCGAGTTATTGCAACTTTGGCTGTACCCACTTCTTAGCGCATGTCACGAACAAACTGGACAATTAGTAGTAGGCTACGAAACCTTAGCAAACAAACTTGGGTATCCCAAGACTTATAAGGCATCTATTCGGTGTTGGTTAAAGAAACTCGAAGAAGAAGGGTATGTCCAATTAGATAGTAGCCATAGCGGTACTATTGTTACAATTCGTGACTGGTTTGACTATAAACCAACACACGATGAGAAAGAGAGGAATAATACCATTGTTGGGCTGGATTAAGTTGCATAGGAAACTTCTAAACAATTCTATATTTCGCAAACCCGAATTGTTGCAACTTTGGATATACCTACTGCTAAATGCCTGTTACAAACCTGAGCAACACAATGCTCAACAATTACAACCCGGACAATTGGCAGTAAGTTGTGAAACTATTTCTCGTGCGCTGGGATACCCCAATACTAGCAGAAAATCAATTTGGCGTTGGCTTAAAAAGCTCGAAAAGGAGGGATGTATTCGCTTGGAAGCTAGCAAAAACAACACCATTATTACCATTTGTAACTGGAACATCTATCAGGTAGACGAGAATGATTCTCAGCCATGTAACAGTTCTGTAATAGTTCCTTTACCGACTCTTAACAAAACTGCCACAGAAAGTGCCACACAAAATGCCACACAAAGTGCCACACAAAGTGCCACAGCTAAAAAGCCACAAAACCAGCACGGCTCTAGGAATTGCAGACATGCTTCTTGCAAAAGTGCCATGCAAAATGCCACACGGGAGGCCGCACAAGAAGCCACACCGACTGCCGCTATATATAAAGAAGATATAAAGAAGATAGAAGAAGATACTAAGAAGATAGAAGAAGAGAAGAAAGATATATATAATACCGCTACTGGATTCTCAGACACTCAAGAGGTCGGCGATAGTTTACAGGGCTTCACCAATAAATCTTTTTCCTCCAAGGAAACAACGATGCGTGATTACACCCTTCGGTTCTCCAAGTATGTACCGAACGAACAGCTATTCCGTTCCCTGGATAGCAAAAAACAGTTAGACAAACTGGTTTCCCGATACGTTACCCGATTTCCTCAACAACGCAAAAAATACGGCGCGGGTGCGGCCGTGACGGCGCGGCGAACTTTCGAAGAAGCCATCCAAAAAGGTATCAACCCCTTCCTGCTGCTTATTCAGATTGATTACTGGGACGAAGAAAGCGATGGGCAAAACCCTTCTCCTTGGATGATAGTTGACTCCTTAAACGGCGTTGGGCCTTGGGAGCAAACGATGCAGTATGTCAGGTACAGTTTCGATTGCTACGCTGCTACGAGGGGGGTTCAAGTTGCAACAGGTTCCGTATAATGCTGATGCTGAAATTGCCCTGCTGGGTGAGATTCTATTTGACCCAAGTCTTATGAACGACATAGCAGGGAGAATAAAACCCGATGACTTCTTTGTGCCGCAACACAAAAAAGCTTTCAAGGCGATGCAGGAGTTGTGGAACAATCGCGAGGAAATTAATGCCGTTGCGGTGGCTGATAAGAGCGGAGAAGACGTTCTTGAACGCTTGCTTGATTGGCAAGGGGCGGCGATGGGTAAAAGCCATGCCCAAAAGTACGTTGACATCGTACTTGATTACAGCAAAAGACGTAAGATTATTGGCTTAGCATCGAACATGATTAAAGATGCCTGCGAAACGGAACAAAACAAGGTCGAGCAAATTGTAGATGATGCCCAGAAGAAGTTGTTTGAGCTAATCAAGAATGATGATGCAGAATGGGAAATGAACGCTGATCTGGTTACTAGGCACTACGATACTGTGCAGAAAAGAAAGGCAAATGATGGAGTCATTGGTGTAACTAGTGGCTTCAAAGACTTGGACGAATGTACGGGGGGTTGGCAACCGGGACAACTGATCTTTCTTGGTGCTGTGCCCAAAATGGGGAAAACTGCTTTGGCCCTACACTTTGCCTTACATGCTGATGTTCCTGTTCTGTTTTTTACTCTAGAAATGCTACCCGAAGAATTAGCTGACAGACAGTTTTCTAGCGTAGCTAAAATACCGGGACATAAAATCAAGACGGGCCATTTAAGCGAGGAAGAATGGGTGCAGCTTGTGGGAGCATTGGACAATGTCTACCAGAAGAAAATCGGTTGGGTAAAGAAAGGCGATTTGACCGTTTCACAGATTAAGGCGATTTGTATGCGGTTCCAACAGGAACACGGCTTGGGACTCGTGATTATTGACCAGCTTGACAAAATCGCTACTGAACGCCGCAAAGACGAATCAAGAAGTGATGAAATAGGCCGGATCACTAGGGGCCTGAAGCTCATGGCTATGGACTTGAAAGTGCCCGTAATATGCTTGGTACAGCTCCTTGACAAGCAAATAAGCAGGCGAACAAGCCCCAGACCAACCTATGGCGATATTCGCGATAGCTCCTGCCCTGACCAAGACGGCGATGTAATTCTTTACCTGTGGCGACCCGAATTCTACAAGCCCAATGATCCGAAGTGGAAAAACCTCGCCGAAATCATCGTTGCTCGGCAACGTAGTGGCAAAACCGGTAGCGTTTGGGTTCGGTGGTTCCCGGATTATACTGCGTTTGCCAACTTAGCGAAGGAAGATTGGCCGAAAGAAAAGTTGTAAGGAGGAGGGTGCGTTTGGAGATTGCCAGCTTGTTGTTCTGCCGAAAATGCCTAAGCAACAAAGTAGACGTGATTTACTGGAAAGATCGTGAGACTTGTGTGGTACACTGCTTTAATTGCGATAACGAAACGATGCTTTCAGGTTTTACGATTGGCAGAACACATATACCACAAGAGCAACTAAGAGAAGCCAAAGAAGATATAGCTTATCCTAGAGCATTGCGGAGGTGCTAAAAGTGGAACCCCGTTTCTGGGAAGAAGCTCTTGATCTAGTACTTGATGAGATGCGGAAAACAATGATCCAGCGCCACAAAAAGTATGGCCCTAAAAACATTTTAGAGCTTGGCCTAAAAGGTGTGCTTGACCGAGCAGCAAGCGACAAGATAGCAAGGCTAAAAACGTATTACGAACCATTATTCGTTAGGCAATGGTTACAAGATCACGGTGTGCCCCAGGATATAATCGACTTATACGTTCCAACGCCAAAAAACTTTGCTGATGAAAGCGTTGAGGATGCCCACATTGATGCTGCAAACTACCTAGGTCCTATATCTCTGATGCTTCGTCGCGGTTGGTGGACGCTGCCAATGAAGGATGATGTTAGGTGATTTACTATCTTGGCCCTTCCCGGCAGCTCATGAAAGCGGCATACAGATCGGCGCGGTGCCAAGTTCCTATTGGCCCCCTTGGCGAAACTCACGTATGGTTCGATGCGACATTTGGTGAACTAAAACAAGCAGCAATATCCTGGTGGGAGTATGGGTGGAAACAAAAGAGAAAACGCGTAATAAAAGGAAAATCCTCCAGCGATTGCGAGATAGAAGCGTGTTACATGGCTGTCGTAGAGGCGGTTAGGCTGTATAGAGACGGTTTTTGTCCAGTAATAGTCACAGGGGATGACAAAGGGCTAATTTTGAAAATAAACCGATTGAGGCAAGAAAAACGCCGCGATTTTAAGCTAAACAAGATATTGGAGCTGTTGGAATGGTATCCGTATATAATCCTGAGATTTAAGCCTCGCGAGTGCAATACGTACGCTCATGAACTATGCAGGAAACCTATTTAGGAGGGAAAGCAATGTTTTACGTTTGGTCTGGCTGGTGCTTGTTCATGATTGTATTAGCTACAGTAGGGTGGGCCGTAAGGAACGTTATCGTAGGCCGAACAGTCACCGAAAGGGAATTAGCCTTTCGCAACATGGTGGTTGGTGTTTGGATCGCTTGGTTTCTTCTGAAGTCTCTTCATGTGCTGTGAGGAGGGAAACAAAATGGCTGAATTGGTAGGGTACCCTACTTGTGGACGGTGGAACAACTTGGAGTTACGGGAAGCGGTATGCGACAAAGAAGGAAGCCTTGTTTGTCAGAGGTGCAATACAGTTTTAGAGCAAGGGATTGGTGTAATAAAGAGTACTGAGGAATTAATTGAACAGCTAAGGGAAAAAGGGTATAACCTTAACATTGATGTACTTGCGAAAGGAGAAGATGAACGACATTCTTATACGGTTGAAATATATGATGCTTGCGAATGGCATAAGGCGTGGTATGGCTTTGGAGCTACGTTAAGGGAAGGACTCAATGATGCTATAAAGAATCTTTCGGAAGCGATGAAAAAGGAACTGCAAGAACTTGAGGAAGATTATAAAGACGCTGTGAAGCTATACAAAGATTGTTTGGCTAGGTGGAGGAAAGTAGAGGGAACACCAGCAGAAGACATTGCTTGGCAGGAAAGTAGAAGAGCGTATTGGGACATGAGACAGGTTATTAGACGCCTCTACGAAGCCAGAGACCGTTGCCAAGTTTAGAAACTTGTGCTATAATAAGTACGGTAGGAACGTACAAACGGGAAGAAACGGACATTATTTTTGCATCGAAGTACGTTCCTACCGTACAAAGGGAGGAAAATGATAGTGCGGAAGAAGTGTGCAATTGTCAATAGTTACTACTGTTTGTTACCGGCAAAATGGGACTTTGAGCAATTGTCCAACTGTAGAAAATGTCCTAGGATTTTTGGGGAAAAACCTGAAGTTGTTCTGGATTTGTTTGAGAAATTGCCTAACGTCCAAGAGTATACGCTTAAACCCTATATTCCTCAAGAAAGTGGCGCTAGTGGGATTTACTGGAAAGTGCTGCGAGGAAACGAAGAAGTAGCACGCGGTTACAGTCTAGCAGACGCTTTGTATTGGTTGCTCGACAAGGAGGCTGCACAGTCTTGAGATATATACGTTGTATGAAATGTGGCGCTCCCGTACAGATTGGCGAAGAGGTTTGCAAGATGTGCAAGGAACAGTACGAATTTGACCGTTACGAAGAGCAATACAAACTTGGATTACGCAAATGTGCTTATAGTTGGCTAACTCAGGAGGAGGGGAACGAGTGAATCAAGTAAGTAAGGATGCTTTGGAAGCTCTTGAGTGGATAGCGGCCGCCCTAGTTGCTATAACGGTTTGGTCTATGTTAGTGCTGGCACGGACGTTTGTAGTTTGGCTTGCTCTAAACGCGTTCGTCGAGTTAAAAATGACGTTTCTACAAACTTTGGGCTTGGTGATTGCTGTTGATGTATTGAGATTCCCGAACTCTGGAGGGAAAAACAATGGCTGAATGCAAGAGTTTGGCTTGCAAATTGGCCCAAGTAATGAGTGAAGTGCAGAGTGTACCCAAGAAAGGCTATAACGACTTTCATAAGTACAACTACGTGATGGAGGCCGACTTACTGGAAGCTATTCGGGACAAATTGGCGCAGAAGAAAGTTTTTATCTTCAGTAGTGTGGATGAACTGATTCAAGAAGGAACGTTGACGACAGTTAAAATGACGTTCACTTTTGTTGACGGCGAAAGCGGAGAACAATTCTCAGTTACCTATTACGGAACAGGAGATGATAAGGGCGACAAAGGGGCATATAAGGCGTATACGGGTGCGCTTAAGTACTTCTTGATGAAGACATTCTTGGTTCCAACTGGCGACGATCCCGAAGCGGATACTGAAACTGATCAGCGTGCTGAAGGCAAAGTTGTTCCTTTGCCGACTCATGCAGAAACGGCAAATAAAACAGGATCAACGGACAAAGCTACGCCGGCCCAGATTAGCAAAATTAAGTCTGCTGCTAGGGCAAAGAAGCTAGATGATCAAGCATTGGAGCGGATTATAAACGACATTGCCGGCAAAAGCATTGAAAGCATCAACAAGGCCGAAGCCAGCAAGGTAATAGATTATCTGCTTAAACTTTAGGGAGTGTGCTCATGACTCCTGCTGTACGTGGTAAGCTCCTCAAAGCAATTGAAAAAGAATTTACCGGGCCTGTGAATGTGGAACGTATAACCGAATGGTTTGAAAACAAGCACGGAAAGATGGCGGATAAAGTAAAGCTTAGCGATCTTTTAAGACTAGCTGAGGAGGCGGGGGTGGAAGTAATAAGCCCCGGAAAGAAGCATGCTTCATGAGGAAGACGCACGGCGGTTGGCATTGGCGGTTCTTTGGCAGGCCTATTCAGATTTCCAACACGTTTACAATGGGATACTCCGGCAAATGGAAGCTTGTGTGTGCAACGTTAGCCCAAGACTGCGGCCCTATAAAGGGCTTTCCGGGCACATTACAATTCCCCTGCTAGAACTGAATGAAAGAGAACTGCTTAACTTTTGGGAGAACAAGGATGATGTTCTATCGAGCTATCTCGAATTGGCCGGATTAATTCATAGCCCGATTCCCGAAACAAAGCTTAAGATTTGCAGGAACTACCAAATTAACTGTTTACCTTGTCTTATAAAGCACAGGAGGGCAAAGGATGCTTCTTAACGATTACCAAATCACGGAGCTAGTAATTATGAACAGCATGATTGTCCCATTTGTTGGCCGTCAAGTACGGGAGCAAAATGGACGGAAGGTCATTTCATACGGCCTTAGCTCCTATGGTTACGACATTCGCTTGGGCAATAAGTTTAAGATTTTCCGCTTTCCACAAAGGCCCGGGAATGTCATTATTGACCCCAAAAACATGCAACCCGAGCTTTTGGAAGAGTGTGAAGTACAGGACGGAGAAGCAGTAATCATTCCACCAAATGCATTCGTGCTTGGACACTCGGTGGAAAGATTCAAGATGCCGCGAAATATAACAGGCGTTTGCGTTGGTAAATCCACGTTGGCAAGATCAGGAATCCTAGTAAACATAACCCCTCTTGAAGCTGGCTGGGAAGGCGTGTTGACGATTGAGATCAGTAATACCACCCCTCTTCCAGCGGCGGTGTATGCAGGTGAAGGAATTGCTCAAGTGCTGTTCTTTGAGGGCCACCCGTGTCGGGTGAGCTACGCTGACCGAAATGGCAAGTATCAGGGGCAGACGGGGATTACTGTAGCAAAGGTATAAAAAGAGGTGGGGTTAAAATGGGTTCAAAGGGACTAAATAAGGCAAAAGCATTAATGGAAGCAATCGCGCACGTAAGCAAACCCATAATAGTATTCCGCCACGATACAATTTTGTTTGCAATTTTGTTAGCTTCCCACCTTGAAGATTTTGGCGTCAAGATTGACCCTGAAGGTGCTTGGCTGGCATTGGCTGATGCTCATGCTGAGTATTGGTGGATTAAGGGATGGGCAATGGAAAATAAGCCTGTGTTTCACGAAACAATTCCAGTTGCTTTTGTTGAAACCCCTATAGAAGAAGTTTTTACCGAGGAAGAGTTGGACGAATTGGAACAGAAAGGGTGGCTGCCTGCGTGGCTAGTTGAAAAGCGTCATAAGAGGGGGCAAGTATAATGTGGAATCCTGATGTCTGGGACGAACCCGATTTAGAGGCCACAGAAGAGATGGTATACGACTTAGCTGAAGCGTTGGAGTGGGCGTTGGATTACATCTTGGAGGTTGCTGGCAAGAAGGCGGAAAAAGAACCAATGTACGAGACGGGCCGACTATTGTTGGAGAAATTGGGGGCGTGAGGCAATGTGAGAACCAAGGAAATTTGGACTTGGAGCTTAGGTGATGGACGAAACGCGTTGTATATTACTGGAGACCTGCCTGAGTGTTATAAACTAGCCACAAAGGCTGGATTAAAACAGATAGGCGAGTATTATCACAATAGCAAAGTTGTTGCTTGGCAATTTGTGGGGCCAACTGAAGACGTACTAAAAGTTATGGAAGTTTGGAAGTCAAGCAATGCAAACTAAGTTATTGTTGGTTATTCCTGGCAAGCCACCGAGTGAAAACCACATGTGGTACTACAGACAAACAAAGAAACGCGGCATGTTAAAGATTCTACGCCCCGAAGCTAAGGCGTGGTTTGAGCAAACAAAGCTTATAGCGAGAATGCAGGCCCGTGAGCAAGGGTGGACGGTGCCGGAAAAAGGTAAATGGGTAAAGTTGAGGATGAAGTTCTACTTTCCGAACCGTAACCACCCTGATCCGAGCAATACGTTGAAAGTCTTCCTGGATGCGTTGGAAGGCGAGGTTTACACGAACGATAAATGGGTTCTAGTAGACTTGTTGAAGCCAGAATTCGATAAGGAGAATCCGCGAACAGAAATAGAGGTGGAGGTTCTTGGATGAACTCGACATTCTAGAGCAGCAAGGGCTAATTGAACATAGTAACTATTGCTGGATATGTGGCAAAACCCCGGCGGATAAACACCACTGGGTACACACCCGTAAGGCCCGCCCTGATCTTATCGACGAACCTTTGAATATAATCCCCTTATGCCGGCGTCACCATATTGAAGCTCACACGTTGGGCCGAGTACGGTTCTACCGTAAGTACGGTACGAGGCTACCGAAGGCGTACAGAGATTACTTCGAGCGTGAGGTGTTTCTAAATGGATAAATTGGCTTTGTATAAACTGCTAAAAGAAATCGTTCTTGGAACTGCTCCATATTGGGGATGTCCTAGCTACTGGCGATTAACCGATGATCCTGAGTGTTTGAAGGATTATAGCATAGAATGTGAAGATTGCTGGCGGCGGGCGATAGCCAAGGCCGAGGAGGAAGTTGATCAATGCTAACCCCAACTAACATTTGGCAGTGCAAACAAAACAAGCCCACTTTGATTGCCAAAGACTTGATTGCATATGGAGTGCCAGAAGATGTAACATACCGGGTTTTATTAGAACGCGGCGTGTTCAAATGGCTGGCTGTTAGACGGGACTTAATTAAAGCTAAAGACAGATGGAAACAAGCTATAACCGAAACCATCCAAAAGATACGCGAAGCCAAGAAAGACGGTAGGCAGGGGGACTTAATGTACCTACGCGGGTATCTAAAGGCATTAGAAATGTGTCGCAATGAAGTGCGGTCTATGTGTAAGAGTGAGCGTTGGCGAGCACCGGATTTTGACAAAGGCGCGAGGGAATTCCTTGAACGACTAGGCAAGGAGGCGTAGCCAATGGCGATTCCGAGCTTGGCGGACGAAATCTGGGCCTATATTGAGACCGGGGCGCTTCCACCGCCGAGACCTGGGGAAGAGGCAACGCTGGATTATGCTTTGCAGCGCTGGGCTAAGCGTGCGGCTGCGCTGGCTCAGGTACGAGACGAACTACTACAAACCGCATCGAGGGTTGATAAATACGTAAGCGTAAAATAATCCCCACCTTGCAAGTAGGTGGGGACGCGAGTAAGCTGTTCGTTAGTTGGTAAGACGACAGTCAGAGGGAACAGATTCCGACCAGGGAAGAACTTGGTCCAACGCTGTTGGATCGGTGATGTCTATATTCGGCATGGTTTCGAAGAGGTAGGTAAGGTAGCGGAAGGGATTCAAGCCGTTTTCCTTTGCCGTCTCCACGATGCTGTAGATAGTGGCACTGGCCTGAGCTCCCCGCGGAGTATTGGCGAAGAGCCAATTCTTACGGCCGATTACAAAAGGCTTGATAGAGCGCTCACTGCGGTTGTTGCTGATTTCCAGGCGCCCGTC
>JBNATO010000020.1:0-14453 GCA_049701555.1 Thermacetogeniaceae bacterium
TCAAGGATGTGGAGCTGCCACCCACGATGCAGAGGGCGATGGCAGCCCAGGCTGAGGCCGAGAGGGAGCGGCGGGCGAAGCTGATCCACGCTGACGGCGAGTATCAGGCGGCGAAGACCCTCTCCGAGGCTGCCGACATCATCTCCAAAAACCCGGCGACCATCCAGCTTCGCTACCTGCAGACCCTGAGGGAGATCGCCGTCAACCAGTCGAGCACGATCATCTTCCCGCTGCCGATCGATCTGATCAAGCCTTTCGTGGATCTGGCGCAGGGAGCCGCCCAGGCAAAACATTTTGCAGATACAGCCTCAGCCCAGATGACGAAACAGCAGCCTGAAGAGGAATGAGGAAACCAAAGAGCAGGAATTTGGATTCCGGCGCAGAAATTATCAGGAAACCGCCAGCTATTCTTGAATTCCTGAAGAAAGGGATAGCTGATGAAACCATCGATCTGGAGAGAATTCATACTCTCCCTCTGGGACATCTGGGAACGCCTCTTCAGCCTGATATTCCGGATTCACAAGATCGACCATGGAAATCTCTTCCGGCTCAACATCAAGCAATACCGGGGGCCTGCAGTGGAGCTGCGGGACGGAACGGTGATCACTCCTGGAGAAAGGGTCGGGGAGCTCCACCTGGCGAACAAGGAGCTCCTCAGGATCCAGACAAGCTGCTGCAGCCAGATCAGGGCGACGATGTGCGTGAAAAAAGAGATGAAGCAGAGCCTCTCCCAGCTAGCGGAGCTCGTGGCCCAAAATAAGATAGAGGATGTCAAGGCCTTCTATGGGATCACCATCTTCCATCAAGGCGCCAGGTTGCTCGGCTTCGAGGTGCGGGAATTCAAACCCGGTATTTTGCGCTTCTGCTACTGGATCGGGCAGATGCTGCTGCTCGCCCTTTATCATCCAGAGGGCTTCAGGCGCCTTAAGCATGGCCACCAAACCCTCACCCCCAAGGTAGTCTGGCTCTCCCGCTCCGCCCTCTTGCGCGACTTTTTGGTTTCAGGAAATTCTTGATTCTATTTCCAGAAAAGCGATTCTCTCGCGGCTGCACATACTATTTGGTGTAGTGCGTCATCACAAAAGGAGGCAGGCCAATTGAACCGCAAGAAGGCAGGAATTCTGCTCGTAGGATGCAGCTTCATTATCACGGCGATCGCGCTTGCAGCAGCATTCGTCTTGAGGCCACACGCCGTTCCCGGAAAAGTAGCTGTCATCAGGCTGACAGGGCCGATCGCCTTCGGACAGGAAACCCCCTTCTTCAGCGGCGCCACAACGGAGCAGACGCTGCGCGACCTGGAAAGGGCAGAGAAGGACCGGAGCATAAAGGCGGTTGTGCTCAGGATCGATAGCCCTGGGGGGAGCGCCGCGGCATCTCAAGAGCTCTACTCCCAGGTCGTCCGCCTCAAGAGGTCGGGCAAAAAGGTTGTGGCATCCTTGGGCGACACAGCCGCATCGGGAGGTTACTATGTCGCTGCAGCCTGCGACAGGATCGTAGCCGATCCGGCGACGGTCACCGGGAGCATCGGCGTCATCGCCCAGGTGCCGAACCTTCAGGAGCTCTACCGGAAAATAGGAATAAGCCAGCAGACCTTCAAAAGCGGAGAGCACAAAGACATGCTCTCGCCGAACCGCCCGCTGACCCCAGAAGAGGCTGAGATCATGCAGGGGATCATCGACGACACCTATGAGCAGTTCCTAAGGGCCGTAGCCGCAGGCAGGCACCTGCCCATCGAGCGGGTCAGAGCGCTTGCCGACGGCAGGATCTACACAGGCCTTCAGGCAAAAAGGCTCGGCCTCGTCGACGCCATTGGGGGGGAAAGAGATGCAGTCTTGCTCGCAGCAAAACTGGCGGGCATCAAGGGTGAGCCCGAAGCGATCGAGTACAGGGAGGTAGGTTTTCTCGACCTCTTAAAGGGGCTGGGGCTCTGGGGCGGCTTTTCTGCCGATGGCCTCGAAGGCCTCTTTGCCAAGGAGCTGTTTCCGTTGCACACTGTAATCCGATACTAAAGGAGGCTTTGCCATGTGGGAGTACATAACAGGCGCCATCACCACACCCCTGGAAACGCTGCGCCACGTAGCTCAAAAGGAATACTGGAAGGAAGGCTTGCTCCTGACGGCAGCATCAGGGCTGATCAAAGGAGCCGCAACCGTGGTCGTCGCCCGCTCCACCCCCTCAACGCTCAGCGAGCTGTCCGCAAGCGGATTCCCTTTCCTGGAAACCCTACGCACCCTGATGCGTTCCCCTGCCTATATCATGGCAAACTCCCTCATAAGCAGCATCCTCTTCTGGTTCGTGGCAGGGGTCAT
This sequence comes from Thermacetogeniaceae bacterium, assembly GCA_049701555.1. Classification (GTDB taxonomy): domain Bacteria; phylum Bacillota; class DSM-12270; order Thermacetogeniales; family Thermacetogeniaceae; genus JBNATO01. Next base: position 2,310 of record JBNATO010000020.1, read on the forward strand.
CTGCTTCGGATTCTCCAGGATCTTCAAAGGAACGGGCACCCTGAGAGGCCTGCTCGCCAGCCTGGGTTTTGCCTCCGCGCCCCAACTCCTCGGAGCCCCTCTGGCAGCCGTTTTCTGCCTCTTCGGAAACCCAGGAATCTTCTTGAGCAGCATGATCAGCTTCCTGACAAGCGTATGGGTTTTGGTTCTGGAAGTCTTTTCCATCAGAGAAAGCACAGGGATCACCACGGGCGCAGCCGTCATCTCCGCCATCCTCGCCTCTTTCGGCTTCTTCTGTTTTCTCCTAGCCGTGGGGCTGCTCCTCTCTCTCGGAACAATCTTCTGAACCCCCGCTTCGAGCGGCAACGGAAACGGTCAAAAGCAGCCTGGAGAGCCAAAATTGACAAAGAACAGGCCAGTATTTAGAATAACAGTAGCGATTTCCCTTGAAATACAAGGGTTTGTCCCTAATCCACCATAAAGGGAGTGTTGGGAAGATGAGGCGCTTTCCCGTGGATTACGGCCTGAGCGCAAGGATGTTTCTGACGATGTTCCTCCTCGCAGCAGTCTACCTCTTCTTCGGCTGGGTGCTGTGGAGGCTGGGGGTCAGCTTCACAGGGATCGCCTTCATTGTAGGAATAATGCTCATCATCCAGTACTACTTCTCCGACCACCTCGTGCTCCTCAGCACAGGGGCAAGAGAGGTCACGCCACAGGAAGCGCCTGAACTTCACGCGATGGTGGAGAGGCTCGCCGCCCTTGCCAACGTGCCCAAGCCGCGGGTGGCCATAGTCCCTACGCCGCTTCCTAACGCCTTTGCAACCGGCAGGAGCCCGTCGCACGCCGTCGTGGCTGTGACCACAGGCCTTCTGGAGCGCCTGGAAAGGCACGAAGTGGAAGCCGTCCTTGCTCACGAACTCAGCCATATCATCAACAGGGACGTTGCCGTGATGACGCTTGCCAGTTTCTTTGCCACAGTGGCCTCCTTCATCGTACAGAATTTCTTCTTTTTCGGAGGCTTCTACTCAGATGACAGAGAAGAGCGGGGAAGCGGGTTCCTGGTCTACCTCGTCTCCCTGGTTGTCTGGATCATCAGCTTCTTCCTGATCCAGGCGCTATCCCGCTACAGGGAGTTCGCTGCCGATCGCGGCTCCGCATTTTTGACGGGAGCGCCGAGCCATCTGATCACCGCTCTGCTCAAGATCAGCGGCGCGATGCAGAGGATACCGACCCGCGACCTGCGGCAGGCGGAGGCCTTGAACGCCTTCTTCATCATCCCCGCTCTCAAGGGAGAAGATCTAGCAGAGCTCTTCTCCACTCACCCCTCCCTCGAGCGGAGGATCGCCTACCTGCGAGAAATAGAGCGCCAGATGAGGGGTTAAGGAAATGGGTTTCTTCGGCGCCCTCTTCGGAAACAACAGGCCCCCTAGGGCAAAGCTCGATGCCCTCTTTGCTTTGAGCACTGCAGCCATCAACTTTGAGATCGAACTCGGGTGGGTTCCTGCAGGTCGAGCGGGGATGGTCCTGCACCCTGCCACAAGCCAGGGATACCGGGAATCGGAGGAAGAGCTGCGCCAGCTCCTCTCGCTTGCGGCTGAGGAAACACAAACCGAGATCGCCATGGAGACCGACGAATACGGCTACAGATGGGTGATCTTCAGGGACAAGGATTGGGACGATCTTATCCAGCTGATCCACATAGCTGGCGAGACACTCGCCGAAAAGGGCTACGACACCCAGCTCCTCGCGGCAGTGTTTCTGCTAAAGCGGGAACCCCCGGAAAAGACAGGGAACCTCCTCTACCTGATCTTCAACTATAAGAGTGGGAAGTTTTACCCCTTCATCCCGCTGGGGGCCGCTCAGGAAAGGGACGCAGCTGAGGAAATGCGCATCTTCGCCCTCATGGAAAACGAGCTCCCGTGGGAAAGGGATGTGAGCAGGTGGTATCCCATCTGGGGTTGCCCCATCTAAAAGAACCGTCGCCTCAGAAAGGAGCGCTGTGTTATGGGACTGCTAGCGCGCATCTCCACTGTTTTTAAGGCCAAGGCCAACAGGCTCCTCGATCGCCTGGAGAACCCTTACGAGACGCTGGATTACTCCTATGAAAAACAGCTCGAGCTGCTGCAGAACGTGCGGCGCAACATCGCCAACGTCGTCTCCGCAAAAAAGCGGCTGGAGCTGCAGATCGTCAAGCTCCGGAGCAGCTTGGCAAAGCTCGACGACCAGGCCAAAGAGGCCATACGCCTCGGGAGAGAGGATCTCGCCCGCGCAGCCTTGGAGAGAAAGATCGATCTTGAAAGGCAGATAAAAGAGCTCGAGGAAGAGGTCGGCTCCCTGCAGAGAGAGCAGGAGAAGCTGACTCAGGTGGAAGAGCGGCTGAAGGCAAAGGTCGAAGCCTTCCGCACGAAGAAGGAGCTGCTCAAAGCTCAGTATTCAGCTGCCGAGGCCCAGGTGAGGATCGGGGAGGCTCTCACGGGTCTCTCTGAAGAGATGGCAGACGTCGGGATGGCCATCGAGCGGGCGGAGCGCAAGACCGAGGAGATGAGGTCGCGGGCAGCGGCGATCGACGAGCTGATCGAGGCTGGCGTCCTGGAGGAGAGCCTCGGCGGCAAGGATGCCGTGGAGACGGAGCTGCACAGATTAGAGACAGCCAACCGCGTCGAAGAAGAGTTGGCGAGGCTGAAAAAAGAGGTGACAGGAACTTGATCATCAGGATCTTGACAGAGGGCCAATACAGGCTCGAGGGAGAGGCCCTGGCAGAGCTCGACAGGATCGACAACTCCCTCCTAGATGCCCTGCAGAAGGGCGATGAGGCAGAGTTTTTGAAGCGCCTGGAAGAGGTGGTCTCCTTCGTCAAGAAGAGAGGAGAGCCGCTCCCCGATTCGGAGCTGGTCGAGTCAGACCTGATCATCCCGGCCCCCGACACCACGCTTGAGGAGGCACGTGAGCTCTTCACCTCCTACCCAAGGGATCTGATCTGATCAGCCCAGGCTGGAAGCGCCGGATGAGATGCGCGGAAACTTCGGTTTCCCCTGCGCTACAACAGTCGCCACCGCAAAGGCTGCGATCCCTTCTCCCCTTCCGACAAAGCCCAGCCCCTCCGACGTCGTGGCCTTGATCCCCACAGCTTCGACAGGGATCCCGAGGGCTGCGGCGATCCTCTCCTTCATCTTGGAGATGTGAGGCGCAAGGCGCGGCTTCTCCGCTGCCACCACAACGTCGACGCTGGTGACGGCGAAACCCGCCTCAGCCACAGCCCCCCTCACCGCTGCCAGCAGCGCCAGGCTGGGGGCGTCCTTCCACTCACTTTCCGAAGGGGGGAAGAGATGCCCAATATCGCTGAGACCAGCTGCCCCGAGGCAAGCGTCCATCAAGGCGTGAATCAGCACATCAGCGTCAGAGTGCCCATCCAATCCCTCTTCAGAAGGGATCTCTACGCCTCCCAGAACCAACCTGCGCCCCGGAGCAAAAGGGTGAACATCGTAACCGATCCCTGTCCTGACAGGAGGCAGAGGCCGAAAACCGAATGAACTCTCCGCCTCCCCCGACCTCTGCTCCAAAATCGCCTTTGCCAAGACCAGGTCGCTCGGGGTCGTTATCTTGATGTTTTCATAGCTCCCGTTGCAGATCTCAACAGTGATGCCCAGGCGCTCTACCAGCGAGGCGTCATCTGTCCCCTGAAAGCCTGTCCGCTCAGCCTCAGCATAGGCCCTTGCCAAGATATCCCGCCTGAAGACTTGGGGAGTTTGGGCGAGATAAAGCCTACTGCGCTCCGGCGTCTCCAGGATCAGACCATCCCCGACTACTTTTACCGTGTCCTTAACAGGAACGCCCACCACCGCTGCCCCTGCCGAGCGCGCCCGTCTGATCGCCTCTTCGAGCAGCTCCTGGGTCAAGAGAGGGCGCGCCCCGTCATGGACAGCGACCAGCTCCCACTCCTCCGCAAGCGCCCGCAGGCCGTTTGCCACGGACTCCTGCCTGGTAGAGCCCCCTGCCACAACCGCCAGCAGCTTCTGCAGCCTGTACGGAGCCAGCAGGGCACGGCAGAAAGCGACCTCATCAGGAGGGACAACCACCACGTAGCCATCCACAAGGTCTGAAGACTCAAAGGGGTTCAGGCTGTGCAAAAGAATAGGCCGGTCGCCGAGGGGCAGATATACCTTGTTGATAGGTGTCCCCATCCGCTCCCCGCGCCCGGCGGCAGCGATGATCGCTCCGGCTTTACCCAATCACCTTCACCTCATTGTACCTATGAGATGATGCAGAGCTGCTGTTGCTGCTGCTGTTCTCCTTCTGTGCCACCTTGGGCTTGGCGAAGATCATCCTCCCCGCCGAAGTCTGGAGGACGCTTGTGACCAACACACCGATGCTCTGGCCGATGTACTTCTTCCCTCCTTCGATGACGATCATCGTTCCATCATCGAGGTAGGCGATCCCCTGCCCGACCTCCTTGCCGTCCTTAACGACGTCCACAGTTCCGATCTCCTCTCCGGGGAGGTAGAGCGGCTTTACAGCATTGGCCAGCTCATTGATATTGAGCACACGGACGCCTTCTAGCTCAGCCACCTTGTTGAGGTTATAGTCGTTGGTCACCACAGGGGCATCGAGGATCTTCGCCACTCTGATCAGCTTGCTGTCAACATCCATCTTTTCAAGGCCATCAAAATCCCGGATCTCGATGCGGATCCCCTGCTCCTTGCGCATCTGATTCAGGATATCCAGCCCCCGTCTCCCCTTGTTGCGCCGCAGGGAATCTGAAGAATCGGCGATGTGCTGCAGCTCCTCCAGGACAAACCTCGGGACTATAAGAGTCCCCTCGAGAAAGCCGCTTTTGCAAATATCAGCGATGCGCCCATCGATGATCACGCTGGTATCGAGGACTTTATAATTCCCCCCTTTGGCTCCCTCCGCTTTGCCCTGCCTGCTTCCCAACTTGAAGAAAGAAAAGAGCCCCAACACTTCCTCCTTTTTCTTCAGCCCGACGCTGAGCCCGAGATAGCCCAAGAGTATGCTCGCCACAACAGGGATATAAGGCCCTATCCACGGTATGCGCGCCAGAGGAGCGCCAAACAGGTTGGCGATGATCAGGCCGACGATCAGCCCCAACGCCCCTCCTACCAGGTCCTGGATCGGGGTGCGCTGCAGCGTGTTCTCGAAAAATTCCACCATGCGGAGGGTGAGCCGCATCAAGCGCGGCGCCAGCCAAAACATCAGAAGGCCGCAGAGCAAGGTTACAACGCCGACAAAAACATACCAAATATAACCAGGAAGCGGCAGGAAGTGCCGCACCAATTCCATCCGGGACAGGAGAAAGCCCAAAGAGAACCCCATTCCTGCTCCGAGCAAACCCAGCGCGATCTGGATTATTCTGCCTAGCAAACTTTCACCTCCTCTTTGCCAGCTCCCCTGATCATTCTATAACCGATATCCCTATGATATCCTTATTCTGGATAATCTTTGTTTCCATTATACGTAAATCAACCCCCTCCCGCAAGGGAAGAGCATGTCGCACTTTAGCAGATTATGGAAAAATAATAGCGCCCCTACGGACGCGCCACCTTGCTGAGAGCCCATAGCAACAGCCTATCACACGGGTTTTCCCTTTCAACGCCTGCGTGACCCCGACAAAGATGACCAAACCCCAAACTTCGACTCACTTCTTTCCTCGTTATTACACCAATAAAACGAGGCCCTTCACAACTGATTATACCACAACGAAAGAGATCCGTAAAAACTTCTCAACCACTTTCTTCTAACTATGGCAAGTTCAACCGGAAACAACCCCCTTCGCAATTGACAGCACCAGATTCTGACGTCTATAATAATTGATGACTGGCATGGGAAGACGCCAATGACAAGGGAGGCCTGTTCATGAAGGATCTCATCTGTGATGAATTCCAGAATACCGTCGCCGAACTCCTGATCAGACACCACAGCATTCTGGATGTCCTCTCGAAACTGCAGGAGACCTGCGCCCGGACCAACAGAGCCACTGTCAAAGCAGTCACAGGTTGTGGTTGCCTGAGCATCGAAGCCAAAAAGAAGCAGATTCCTCCCGATCTCTCCCTCATGGAACTCAAAAATTACTTTGAAAGCCATCTCCGCGGCCAACTCTGCGAGAACTGCCGTGAGATCATAGAAACGGAGATCGGCAAAACCCTCTTCTACCTCGCCGCCCTTTGCAACCTGCTCGACCTCAATCTCTACGACATCTTCCTCAAGGAGCACAAGAGGCTGAACACGCTCCGGGTTTTCAACTTCACATGAGAAAGCCTAAATGTATCGGTCAAGCATGACCTGTTCCTGAAGACGGCGCAAGCCATTGCGGATAGCCCGCGCTCTGACTTCGCCAATTCCCTCTACATCGTCGAGCTCCTCAATAGAGGCGTTGAGGATGTTCTTCAGATTCTTGAAGGTGCTGATCAGGTTCTCGATGACCTGCGCAGGAAGCCGAGGTATCTTTTTTAATATGCGGTAGCCGCGGGGGTAGACGTTGAGGTCTAACACCCCTGCTGCGGAGCCGTATCCTATCGCCCTGCTGATATTGGTGAGGTCGAGCAAATCCTCAGACGGCCACTGCCTCAGCGACTGCTCGATCTCCTGAGGGGTCTTATCCCCTCCTGCGTAATAATCCTGGATGACGCTCAGCAGTTCCTCCTCGACATTGGCCACAAGCTCTTCGGCCTGCATGGTCACAAGGCGCCCCTCGACTCCCAGCTCGCTGATGTACGTCTGCAGCTCGCGGACGACGCGCAGCACCATCTCACCGCGCTGGATAACCTTCGCCACGTCATAAACAGTCACGAGGTCTTCGAACTCCAAAGCCGTGAGGTTCACAAGCGCCTTGTCGAGCACCCCTTTATACTTCTCAAGGGTCTGAATCGCCTGATTAGCCTTAGCGACCAGCCCATTGATATCCTGCAGGATATATCGAATCGATCCCTTGTATAGGGTGATCACGCCGCGCCGCTGGGAGATGGCGATCACCAGCGCACCAGTCTGGCGGGCAACCCTCTCGGCTGTCCGGTGCCTGATCCCTGTCTCCACGGAGGGAATCGCAGGATCCGGTATCAGCTGGGTATTGGCATAGAGTATCCTCTTGGCATCTTGGCTGAGGATGATCGCACCATCCATCTTAGCCAGCTCGTAGAGAGCAGCAGGGGTAAACTCGGCATCGATGTAGAATCCTCCGTCCGAGATGCTCATGATCTCCGGCGTGTCCCCGATGACGATCAGCGCCCCCATCTTCGCCCGCATGATGCTCTCCAGGCCTTCCCGCAGCGGAGTCCCGGGAGCGACCATCTTCAAGGCTCTTAGAAGAGCTTCGTCGCGCTCCTCCCGGCTTTCTTTAGCGTCCCTGCTCTCCTTCACGCCATCTTTCAGCCCTTCTCTTTCCCGCCCCACATCCTTCTCCTTCGGAGCTTCCCGGACAGCCTTTGTCTTCGCCGGTGGCTTCTCCTCTTTCGTCTTCTCTTCTCGAACGCCTTCCTCTACAGACTGAACCTCTAGTTCCAGCACCTTTTCTTCCTGCACGGACCTTCCTCCCAAAATGTTTAAATCCCTAGATCGATGGCCTCGTTCACAGTCCTGACCCCGATCAGTTCGATCTTCGGATACCGTCCCTGCAGCTCCATACAGCTTTCAGGAACGATCATGCGGCGGAATCCCAGGCGGGCAGCCTCCCTCAAGCGCTGCTCGAGGTGACCCACTCCTCTCACCTCGCCCGTGAGGCCGACCTCTCCGACGACCGCCGTATCCCTGTCAAGAGCGGCGTTGCGGTGGCTCGAAGCCAAAGCAAGGGCTATCCCGAGATCGGCTCCAGGCTCCACGATCTTCAGGCCGCCAACGGCGTTCACATAAATATCCTGGTTGGCGAGGAGAAGGCCCGCCCGTTTTTCCAGCACCGCAGCTATCAAAACAACCCTGTTGTAGTCGACGCCCGTCGTCGCCCTCCGAGGCGCCCCAAAAGCCGTGGGGCAGACCAATGCCTGGATCTCCACGAGGAGAGGCTGTGTCCCCTCCATCGCCGCCACCACGACAGAACCCGGAACTTCCCTGGCTCTCCCCGACAGAAACAGCAGCGATGGATTAGCAACCTCTACAAGCCCCTTCTCCTCCATCCTGAAAACAGCGATCTCGTTCGTGGCCCCGAAGCGGTTCTTCACCGCTCTCAGCAGGCGCATGTCCTGGTGCCGCTCCCCCTCGAAGGATAGGACGACATCCACCATGTGTTCCAGGACGCGGGGGCCCGCCAGCGTGCCTTCTTTAGTCACATGGCCCACCAAAAAGCAGGCAATATTCCTCAGCTTTGCGAGGCGCACGATCTCAGCCGTACACTCCCGGAGCTGCCCAATGCTCCCTGGCGGCAAGGGGATATCCGAATGATATACGGTCTGGATGGAATCGATGATCACCAGCAACGGCTCCAATTCCTCTATCGCTCTGCAGATGCAGGAGACATCTGTCTCTCCTGAAAAATAAAGGAGTTCAGAGGAAACGCCAAGCCGCTGCGCCCGCATCTGCACCTGCTGCCGCGACTCTTCCCCCGAAACGTAGAGGACCTTCCCCATCCTCTCCGCTATCTCCGCAGCAATCTGCAGCAAAAGGGTCGACTTTCCTATCCCGGGGTCGCCTCCCAGGAGGATCACCGATCCCGGCACAATCCCTCCTCCGAGCACCCTATCCAGCTCCTGGAAGCAAGAGTTCAGCCTCTTCAGAGGCTCCGGTGACGCGCCGATCAATGGGCTGGGAGGCTCTGCTGCCGGCAAAAACGCAGCCTTCAGAGGCCCAGACGAAAACCTCGCCGTGGTCTCCCGGAAGGTATTCCAGCCACCACAGGCGGGACAGCGGCCCAACCACTTGCCGGCTTCATAGCCGCACTCGCCGCAGATGAAGACTGTTTTCGTCCGCCCCAAAGCCCCGCTCCTTTCATACAAAACTTCAACACACCAGCACATTCATTATAACATTTTCCATCCAGAAAACTCCACATCCTCTCAACAAACGCATCACCCGCTCTCCACCGGAACGCTCTCCTCGCGAAAGCTACCTCTGATATACACCACAGCGAGAAACAGACATACAAAGAGCATCCCGCTGCAGGCAAAGAGAGGGGCAGTTGGGTGCAGCTTGTCGTAGAGAAGGCCACCTACCGGGGAGCCGATGATAAAACCGATGCTCTGCATCGTGCTGATGCCAGCAATGGCCGCTCCCTTCTTCCCGTATGGCGCCACCACACTGGCGATGGCCAGCCAGGCAGGGGTTCCCGCAACGTAGGCCAAGGCCAGAACGGCCACAGCAACCACCAACTCCCAGAGCCCTTTCAGAAAAGGTATAGCGGCGAGCGTGGCAGCGCTGACCATGTAGGCGAACTTGATGGCACGGTCCTTTCCCACCCGCTCGGCGTATTGCCCAAGGGGAAGCGCCAGGAGGGCAACCGCGGCAGCAGGAACCAACAAGGCTGTCCCGATCTCCCCTTGGCTAAACCCCAGCTGCCTGTTGACAAAGATGACAAAGGTGCTCCCCAGCATCCCTATGCCGAACTGCTGGAGCAGGGAGATGAAGAGCATTGCATAGAAGGGGTTGTAACAATCTTTAGGCGACCGCCCTTCGGCTGCGCTTTCCCCTGCGACAGCCCTCCCCTTCCTTTCCCCAGAGACAGCCGCCTCCTTAGGGAACACCACCCACGCCAGAAAAGAGGAGGCGAAGAGGAGCGCAGCAGCAACGTAAAAGGAAGCGGTAGCAGACCTCATGAAATGGTTGACAAAGGTACCCAGGCCGGGACCAACCCCCAATGCAGCCAGATATGCCATATTGATCACAGCCAGGGAGGGAACCCGCTCCTCTGGGCCAACGCTGTCAGCGATGAGAGCAGAGAGGATAGGCCAGAACGCTGCTACCCCCAGGCCGTTCATCACCTCAAGCAAAACAAAAGAGACAGGGGATCGCGCAACAATAAAACCCAGGGGGACGAACGCAGCCAGAAGGATACCCATCATGATCACAGGGCGTCTCCCGTAGCGGTCGCTCCAGATACCGAAGGGCGTCTTTGCCACTATCTCCGTAACGGCATACACGGAGAGGAGCAGGCCGATCACTCCTGTGCTGAACCCCAGCTCATTTTTGAGGTAAAGGGGGAGAGTCGGGACGATCACCGCCAAACCCGCAGTGCTCAAAAAGGCCACGGCCCCGACGCCGATGAGAAACGGATATCTCTTTAAGAGCTCGAAGACATCCCGAACGCTGCCTCTCTTCACCCCATTCCCTGCTTCACCCCGAATTCTGCGATGAGATCATCTGCCGCAGGACCTCTCCCAGCTCCTCCATCGCCCTGCCGTAACCCGTCCAGTCCCCAGAGCGCTGCTTCTCCAGAGCCTCATCGTAGAGGCTCTTCGCCCTCCGGGCGAGCTCCTCCAAACCAGAGGGCACCCCTTGCGGCTGCTTCTGCTGAGCATAGGGAGAAACCGCCGCCACCCTTGTCCCGAGGAGCGCCTCCAACGCCTCCTCGAGGTTCCTCCCCATCGCTATCTCTCCTTCATAAAAGAGAATCACCCTTGTCAGCTCAGGCAAACTGCTCTCTTCCGCCTGCAGGAAAAGCGGCTTGACGTAGAGCAACCTGCCTGCAAAGGGCACGGTGATCAGATTGCCCCGGATCACCTTGGAACCTCGCTGATCCCAGAGCGTCAAGGCCTGAGAGATCTCAGGATTCTGGTCGATGCTGGCCTCCACCTGCATCGGGCCATAGGCGTGGACATCTTTGGAGAAGACATCCACGACCAACTCTCCATAATTCTTCCCATCGCAGCGGGCAGCCATCCAAGCCACCAGGTTCTGGCGCTTGATGGGCGTGAGCGGAAGCACCAACACAAACTCCTCATTGCGCTCCCCCGGAAGGCGCATTATGGCATAATAGGGCTCCATCTCCTGGCTTGCTCCGGAATATTTTTCATAGGGGATCGCCCATTCATCCTCCCTGTTGTAAAAAACACGGGGGTCAGACACGTGATACTGAGCATAGACAGCTGCCTGGATGCGGAAAATATCCTCCGGATAGCGGATGTGAGAGCGCAAACCCGCCGGTATCTGGCTCAAAGGGCGATAAAGGCCGGGAAAGATCCTCTGATAGGTGCGGATCAAGGGGTCCGAGGGGTCGCTCACATAAAAGGCTATATCCCCGTTGTAGGCATCCACAACAACCTTCACAGAGTTGCGGATATAGTTGCAGCCGTCGTGAACCTCGGAATAAGGGTAGTGGTCAGTCACCGTATAGGCGTCCCATAACCAATAGATGCGTCCATCGGCGATGACAGGGTAAGGGTCCCTGTCGTACCTCAGATAGGGAGCCAGGCGCTCAGCATCCCGCACCGTCCTGTTGTAGAGGATGCGGCTCTCAGGGGTGATGTCGTGGCTCAACAGCAGGCGCATGTCGTGAAAGCGGAAGGCGTAGAGGAGCCTCCTCAAGTAGCTGTTCAGCCTCACGCCCCCATGGCCGGAATAGGTGGTATAGGCGTTTCTCGCCCCAGCTGGATAGTCAAACTCCTTCGCTTTCGTATTGACAACAACCCAGTTCGTGGTCAGTTCCCCGAAGTAAACAGCGGGCTGTTTCACTCTCAGCGCCGGAACCTCCGCCTTTGGGGGGATGTTCCTGACGAGGAAGCGAGGGAGCCCCTCCTCTGTCGCCTCGTTCACAGGGCTTACGACCACGCCAAAGCCGTGGGTATACTGAAGCCGGCGGTTGACCCAAGTCTTCGCACGATCCGAGAGATTTTCCTGGCTCAACTCCCTGACTGAGAGCATCACCTGGCGGGGAAGGCCAGCGATACTGTAGCGGTCGACATCCACATCATAAAACCGGTAGTAGGGGCGCAGCTGCTGCAGCTGGTTGTAGACCTGGGCGAGCGGCCGAAAATCCCAGATCCTGATGTTGGCCAAGGTGCTGCGGTATCTCTCGAGGTCTGTATCCCTCAGATCCTGGATACCCGCTTCAGATCCCTCGCCCTCTAACGGCCTCACCTTGTCCAGGCCGTAGGCCGCCCGCGTCGCAGCGATGGCGTACTGGATGTAGCGCTGTTCACACTTGAGCTCGTTGGGTTCCACCCGAAGCTGCTGGACAAAGGCCGGGTAGGCAACCCCGAGGACGAGATAGACAACGGCGACGCCCCCCAC
>JBNATO010000021.1:0-14366 GCA_049701555.1 Thermacetogeniaceae bacterium
CCTCACAGTGGCGGGACCGCGCCGGATTCTCACCGGCTTCCCTCTTAGGCCTTGGTGAACAAGGCCACCTGTTCCCCGATATGTTATTGTCAACAGAAGAGTTGTTTCGCTAGAGTTTTTCGAATTCCTTCTGGATGCGAGAAATTTTTTAAAAAAAATAGTGGGGCATCGGGAAAGGGGGAAAGAGCTGCTGCCCCACAACAACGGGAAAGGGCTACCTGACATGGACGCTTCGTGCCCCATGCCAGGTGGAAAGAGGGAAGAAAAGCTCATGACCGGGCTTTGCCAAACCCGGCTCTTCGGGAGGTGTGTATGCCAATGGCCGCGGGCAAACAAAAAACCACGCAGCCGCCCCGCTTCTGCAGGGGAACGACCTCCGTGGTCTCACTTCCGCTGCTTATATTCTACCACAATATTTTTCTTAAGGGAAGACCTTTTAAGCGACCGCGGAATCCTTTTTGGATTTACAGCCGAGGATGAGCCGGTCGCATCAACTGGGCTGGGTAGTCGTTCCAGGTTCAACACGGTCTGCCACGGTGAGAAAGCCGCGATATCGGTCTTGGAATACGCCAAGCGACTGGGGCTACTATCTGTTGGGGAAGCCATAGCCCCGGTAGCTTAGCCTTCGGTTTTTTTCAGAGCTTGCACAAATTCCGCTGCTGTAACGATAGCTATGTTCCTCCAAGAACGCAATTCCAGAAGGTGATGATCGCCGCTCACTATCCACTTGGCCTTGCCTTCTGCAGCGCACTCTAAGAACTTGTTATCTTTTGGGTCATTCGATACTACAAAAACTTTTTCTTTGGGGTAAACCATTGATACCCAGGGAAGGGCAAGAATCTTTTCCAACAGGCCAAGCCTGTCTGCAACCGCGCCCAGGGCTGCAAATTTGCCTCGGGTCAGGATGGCAGCGTATTCCTCCACTAACTCTGGGCTCACAACAGGCGTGAAACGGCCAAAAATCCACGCATTGAGGGGTTCTGCCGGATGGCTCTTTCTGCTTAAGAACCCTGAAACCAGAACGCTGGTGTCAATTACTGCTCGCACTTCCGGACTTCCTCTATTTCATTCAACACGTCTTCTTCAGTGAGCTCTGCTTCTTCTCCCCGCTGCCGCATCTCGTCCAGGACGAATTTGAGTTCCAACTGCTTGGCTTTCTCGGCCAATTGTTTCAGCTCTTCATACTGGGGATACCCCATCAAAACGCCCTTAGGCTTTGACCGCGAGGCAATAACCCACACTTCTCCCTCTTCGACCCGTTCCAGGTACTCTCCCAACCGTGGCCTTAATTGGTCTACTCCGATGATCCTTTCCATAGGCGATCACCTCAAGATTAATTTTGACATTATGATTCACATTTATGATGCCTTATTTAATTAAGGAGAGAGTTCAATGTTTTTCTTCTGTCGGAGTTACCTGGTATCAGCCAGCAGCCAAGAGTAAGGTTTAAGGGCATTAAAGCAGGAGGGGGTTCCCCCTCCTGAACTTTCGTTGTTTTTAAATCGCTAAATCGCCTTGCGTCACCACTCGTCCCTGGCCATCGTCCGGCTTTGCTCGCTTCAGGCCAGCTTCTTGCCCGCCTCAGGGCCTGGCGTGAGGTTGTAGATCTCTTTGACATCGACGATCAGCGCTGCTTTGGGAGTGAGCTCCGGCATCATCGATTTGACCATCTGGGTGCCTTCTTCGAAGATCTTCCCGGATGTCTCAAAGCGGGCTGTTCCTTTGAACTGGTAGCCCTTCAGCGTCTCCATATCCCATACGGCAACTGCCACATTGGGGTTGGCTTCGATGTTTGCCCTGGTTTTATTCATGAAAACGTCCATCAGCAAGATCTGGTTGTCAGAGATGACTTTGCCGAAAGCGATGGCAACGACATTGGGTATCCCGTCTTTGGTCGCGGTTGCCAGAGACCATCCCTTGGTTTTTGCTGCCACTTCTTTTATTTCCTCAGTGATTTTAGTCACCTTGTTTCACCTCCTCTTTTAATTTTTTTGTAGCTGCTGATATCCAGAATTTTTTGAGCATATGCCAATTAACAGTCTATCTGGTTGTTTGAGGATATGTCAAGGATTTACTATAATCCATGGTATAATCTTGGTGAGTGAAGACTCTTTTATGAAAGGGATATGGTCGATGAGCATAGTTGATGATATTATCGACAGCTTGGATGGGGACGAGGCCGTTAAGGAGGTCAGAATTGGCCCCTTTTGGACAGCGGTGTGGAGCCGCTGTTGTGGGCTCGCTTCCACGGCCTTTGTTCATGAACATGAAGACCGTTTTCCTGTTAAAGAAGCGGGTTTTCTGACGGGGAAAAGCGCGCGATCTCTTTGCCGCTATGCAACCTCTGAAAGCCTGCTGGAGGCGACGCTTGGGGTTGCTGCCATCAATTCTCTGATAGACGTGGATATGGAGCGTTGTCAGGAGATCAACGCCGGGGAGTTGCTCCTGGAAAAGGGGGCAGGGAAGCGGGTTGCCATCGTAGGGCATTTCCCCTTTGTGCCACGCCTCCGAAGAGTAGCCAAGGAACTCTGGGTGCTTGAGAAAAGGCCCCGAAACGGAGACCTCCCGGCTGAGGAGGCGGAGAGAGTCATCCCCCTGGCCGATGTTGTAGCTATCACTGGTACTGCGCTGATCAACGGGACTATGGAAGGGCTCCTCAGGCTCTGCCGGAGGGACAGCCTGGTGATGGTGCTTGGACCATCAACGCCTCTTACGCCTGTCTGGTTTGAGTATGGTGTTGATTTGGTTTCGGGAGCGCGTGTGACAGAGCCTGAGGTTGTGCTCAAGTTTATTTCTGAAGGGGCAATCTTCAAGCAGCTGCGCGGTCGAGGGGTGAGGCTGCTCACCATGGCCAAAAACAAACCTTAAACAGACTTATTTTGCTCATAGGCTCTTTTCCATGGAGCTTGCCGATACTTTTCATAATCGGCAATGGCCTTTTTTAAGGTGATCACTGCGAGTTTTGCGCAGTGCTCGCTTTCTTTAGGCACTCCCCCCAGCTTGTTGATCACGTCTTCCGGTTGGATTTTTAGAGCTTCTTCTACTTTCAACCCTTTGATCATTTCTGTCAGCATGTTGCCGCAGGCAACCGTGCCGATGCAGATGTCGCTGAGAAAGGATGCGTCCCGGATGACGCCATCTGTAACCCTTAAAAAGATCCGGATGGAGTCACCGCAGGGGCCTGTATACCAGCCGGAGTCGCCGTTGCATTCGTTTTTGTCCATTTCTTTCAGGTTTTTAGGATTCAGCCAGTTTTCGATCACGCCCTCAGAATAACCGGCTTTCCGCAGCTCTTCTTTCGCTATTTCTATTTCCCCTTTGGATTCCATCTTAGTAATGCGACCTCCTTCTTCTTCACGCTCTTTTTGGTCTCTGTGATAACAGGGGTTTTTCGATGAGGTAAAAATTCTTTCTGTCTTTGATTGTTGTAGTTATTTTACCGGTTCTTCTCAGGGATTCCAGGCATTTGAGCGCTTCTGCCAGATTGAGCCCCAGGCTTTCCGCGATGTCTTCAGCTGTGCACGGGCGCCTTCTCAGCAGCGCCAGGATCTCCTCCTCATCAGCTTCATGAGTTCCAAGAGGTGATCGGCTGTTTTCGTTTTCCTCGCTGATGATCTCTGTGTTTTCTGGAAAGAGTTCCCTCAGGGATGTCATCAAATCGGGAGGGACTGGTAGGGCGAACTCCTCCGCTGGGGGCCGGGTAACAGTGTTAAGTTGCACCCGTGCCGGGCGAATTTTTTCGACGAGAGCGGAGATCTTTTTCACCTCGGAAGGGATTGCCGTGACCCCTGTGAGCAGGAAGACCTCCAGCCAGACCTCTCCCGTGAAGCATCTGGTGAATTCAGCGAGCCCGTTGACCATCTGTTCAAACGAGATCCCTTCGTGCGGCCGGTTGACGTATTGGAAGAGGTCGGGATCGCCGGCATCCAAGGATGGGAGAACAAGGTCTGCCTCCATCAGGGCGTCTTGAACCTCTTCCATCCAGAGAAGCGAGCCGTTGGTGATGATGGCCACCGGGATATTTGTTAGGTTTTTGATCTCTTTAATCAGTTTCCCGATCCCGGCATGGAGGGTCGGTTCCCCGGATCCTGCTAAGGTGATATAGTCAGGGACATCTTCGGTCTGCAGCTTTTGTTCCAGTTCCGAGAGAACCTCCTCGGCTCTCACATACTCCTTTCGCACGATCGTTTTGTCTGTGGTACGCCCCAGCTGGCAGTAGATACAGTCATAGCTACAGGTCTTAAAAGGCACCAGATCGATCCCCAGCGACCGGCCCAATCGCCTGGAGGGAACGGGGCCGTAGATATGCTTCCTATCGTCTGCTCTCATGGTTATCCCTCGCACGATGGTTTGCCGCAGCGCTCGTTTCTTCCGCAGCAGGTCTTTCCGCTCTGTTCCAGAGAGCATCCTGCCTCTCTGTGTCTCCTACGAACATGTCCAGAATCTTTGAAGAAGAATCCGGCGCCTCCGCTGATCAATCTGCGCACCTTTCCCCCGCATTCCGGGCATTCGCCGATCGGCGCTTCAGTGACCGCCTGCCATCGCTCAAACCGCAGGCCGCATTTCTCGCACTCATACTCATATGTGGGCATAATCTCGTTCCGCCTTTCGTTTGTTATTAAGAGTTGTTTTGGTTTTCTTCCAGGACGATCTTGTGGTCAACCAGCGCCAGCTCTTTGATCCGGGCGTCGATGTACATTCGCCGTCCGAAGATATCCTCCAGCAGCAGCCCTTTTTCGTGTGGCGTCACCCGATCAACCTTTTCCATAATGAGCTCTTCCGTGCCCTCTTTAAATAGATAAGCATTGGCTTCGCACATGAGTCTCTGCCTCTCTTTTTTCTTGATAATAGTTTTAGCTGATTTAGACAAACCTTTTCAGCCTGATGTAAAAAGTTGACTCCCGTTATACTTCTTCCTGAAGGAGTTAGATGCACCGATCAAAGAGAAAGGGGCACGTGCAGAGAGCTGCACGTGCCAGGGGGCTCCGATCTTCACTCATCTGCCGATTTACCCAGCTCCTTCAGGCGCTTCTCGATGCTTTTGAGACCTTCCTGTAGGATTTCTGCCTGCCTCTTTAAAAACGTCGCTTCTTGCTCGGGGCTGACCGAATAAAAGGGATACGGATAAAGAGGCATTGCCCACCGCCAGTTCCAGCCGCGTCCGAATCCCCACCATCTACCGAATCCGTAGGGGTTCATGAAACCGGGGGCTGGAAAACCGGCACAGTAACCGGCAGCCCTTCCAGTCATTGGGCCAAGCCCCATGGGGCCTGTTCCGTCTCCTCTGGGCATGTACTCCACCTCCTGCCAGTTACAAGATTACAGGATAAAAGTTAACCCACGGCCACGGCTGATATAGAGGCACTCCCCAGTATGGATAGCCGAAACGTGCCCAGCCGGGCAGTCCCGTTGCGTAATACATCCATCTCCAACCACAGCCAGGACCGCGCCATCTCCTGAATCCCCACCAGGGCATATACGGCCGCCTCCTCCCCAGATATTGTTATGGGCATATGCCCGCTTAAAATATAGCTGTGTTTTCGATGTTCGGTCAAGCCTGATTTTGCGTGTAAAACTTTTTTACAGGGTTTGCTGCCCAGGAATATCCCTCTTAGCTTGATTTGGCTCTGTTTTTCTCGCTCGTATAAGTTGTATTAGCACGGGAGCATTTTTATCGGGGAAATTTTGCTGGGGCTTCTTGTTCTTTTCCATCGAATGTGTTAAAGTTAAATCACAAGAGGGCATATGCTCATATTGTAATCAAATGAGAAAAGCTTGATGAAGGGGGCTGAAAGCCAGAGAAGATGCCTGAGGAAGATTATCAAATTAGAGGGGTGATTTTCCTGTAGCTCGTTGTGGATTAATTGCTTTGAATGACAAAAAATATGTCAAGGGGGATAAAAGGGATGGCGAATCTTCTGGTTTTCCTGATCGTAGGTATACTGGCGGGCATCGTCGGGGGACTTTTGGGCACGGGCGGCTGCGCCCTGATGATGCCGGTGATTCGCTTCGGTTTTCATTTTGCTCCTGCCTTTGCGGTCGGGACGACACTGACGGCTGTGGTGTTTACGGCAGCATCCGGGGCCGTTCAGCACATCAAAATGGGGAACGTCCATAAGGAGACGGCGATCTTGACCGGATACAGCGGGGTTCTGGGCGTGATCATCGGGTCTTTTGTTTTCGCCTATTTGAAGAACTACGGAAAGCTGATCGATTTGATCATCGGTGTGGCATTTATTGTGGTCTCGCTTCGCATGGTTTATGAGGGTTTGGCAGGGTTGAGGAGTGCTCAGCAGCCCAAGAACGCTGGCCAGGGAACGGCTGGAGCAGCACAGATGCCCGCTGAAGTGCCAGGAACGCCGGCCGGAAAAACGGTGTTGGGTTCGGTTATCGGCTTTTTGACAGGAATTATCGGGTTAGGCGGGGGCTATGCTCTGGTGCCTTCTTACCTCTACCTTTTTAAAGCCCCAATGAAATTTGCGATCGGTACCTCGATGGCCTCTTTCGTCTGGATGGCGTTGGTCGGTGCTATTTTCAAACTCTGTGAGCATGTGGTAAACATTCCCGTGGCCATTGCCTTGGGTATAGGAGCCGCGATCGGTGCCATCTACGGCGCCAAGCTGGTTGCCAGATTTAAACCGGCAACATTAAAGCTTTTCTTCGGCGCCTTGTTCTTATATGTTTCTCTGAAGTATATCTTGATCTACTTTGGCATTACTATTTAAGCCGAAGCCGGGTGACTTCCAGCCCTGGCAGCCTGGCCGGGCAGTCAGCACAAAAATGCAAATGTTACCGGCGGGAACAGTTGGTGACTGCCGGTGGGGCGGCCGGCTGGCGGGAAGGGTGGAGGCTGGATGTGCGAACGAAGCGGATGCATAAAGAGTAGAAAAAGCTGAGGAGAGGTGGCTCTGGTGGAGGAAGGTAAGGTTGTCGGAGTCTGCATCAGTGAGAAGCGGGGAACGGGGAAAGTGAACATCGGGAAAGGGTATCTCGAGAAAGACTACGGGCTGGTCGGAGATGCCCACGCCGGCACTGAAAGGCAGGTGAGCGTGCTGCCGCTGGAGCTGATCGAAGAGGTCGCCCGGTCTCATGGGATCGATGCACGCCCTGGTGACTTTGCCGAAAACATCACAGTCCAGGGAATTGATTTTAGTGCAATCAAACCGGGTTCCCGCTTGTTGGTCGGTGAGGCAGATCTGGAGGTTATTCAAATTGGGAAGGAGATCGATGCCTCCCATACTTTCTCCTTTCACGGCCTGACCCTCCTGGTCAAAAGCGGGTGTTTTTGCCGGGTTGTCCGCAGCGGCAGGGTGAAGGCTGGAGACCCGGTTCGCAGGTTGGATTAAAAAATCTTTTTGCACCCTCTTGCTATTTCTGCTGAGAGTGATACAATAAAAAGCGAAAAGGGCATATGCCCATTATGAGCTTTGAAGACGCTGCTCTCGTGATGGGATCGCAAGTAGAGATAGCGAAAGGAGGTGTTTTCAGGTGCCTCGTGGCAGACACTTCTTCGGCCCAGGATTCTGGAAGGGCGGCCCCGGTCCCGCACCATGGGCAGGCGGCTGGGGTGGCGGGAACCCTTCGCCCTTCTGCCGGTTCTTCCCCTGGCTCCCCAAGCGTTGGTGGGCGTACCCGGGAGCAGGCTATGGTGCAGGCTGGATGCCGGGGCCTCCTGCTGGAGTTCCGGATGAGGCAACAGTTCTCAAGCAGCAGGCGGAATTCTTGCGGCAGCAGCTGGATGCGATCAACAAGCGCCTGGGAGAACTGGGGGAAGAGAAATAACCTGCTCTGCTCCCTTCTTGTTGCCTCAAACCTCAGCTGTTGGGGAGAAACCGCAGGTTTCTCCCCACCCCCTAATATCATAATGCAAAAGGCAGGAGGCAGGCAACGTGAAGACGGAAAAAACGGCTTGTGAGAGCTGTCCCGACAAGAGCGAACGCTGTGAGGAGACCTGCAACAAAAAAGATGCTGCGGATTTCCGGTTTGCTCCCAGAAATGACGTGAAGGCAGTTATAGCGGTTATGAGCGGCAAGGGCGGTGTTGGAAAATCGAGCGTGACCGCGCTCTTGGCCAGCGCGATGGCTAAGAGGGGGTATAGCGTGGGGATCCTCGACGGCGACATCACAGGCCCCAGCATTCCCCGCCTCTTCGGGCTAAAAGGAGGGAGGCTGCGGACAGGGCCAGGCGGCATCATCCCTCCGGAGACGCACATGGGGATCAAGGTGATGTCCCTCAATCTCCTGACCGATAGAGAGGACGAGGCGGTGATCTGGCGCGGCCCCTTGCTGGCGGGTGCGGTCAAGCAGTTCTGGGAGGAGGTCGACTGGGGAAGACTGGACTACCTCTTCGTCGACTTGCCGCCGGGAACTGGAGACGTCCCGCTCACGGTGCTCCAGAGCTTGCCCCTGAACGGCGTGGTGATCGTCCTCTCGCCTCAGGACCTCGCTGTGATGATCGTCAAAAAGGCGATCAACATGACGCGCAAGCTGAACGTCCCCATCATCGGATTGGTAGAAAACATGGCCTACCTGGAGTGCCCCAAGTGTGGAGAAGTCATTTACCCGTTTGGCAAGCCGCAAGGGGAAGAGGTGAGCCGGGAGACGGGGATCCCGCTTCTCGCCACTCTGCCGATCGACCCCGATATCACCAGGTTCGGCGACGAGGGGAAGGTGGAGATGCTGGAAGCTGGCGAGTTCACCCGTCTGGTGGAAGAGCTGGAGAAAATCGGTGAACGCTGAACCCTTTGAAAGAGAGGAGCTGATTCTCTGATGAAGATAGTTATAAGCGCGAGCGGCAGAGACCTGGAGTCTATGCTGGACCCCCGGTTCGGGCGCTGCCCTTATTTTCTCGTGATCGACACCGAGACTGAAGAATGCCAGCCGGTCCCCAATCCAGGGATGATGGCTGGGGGCGGTGCCGGCATCCAGGCTGCTCAGGAGGTGGTGAGGCAGGGGGCAAAAGCTGTGATCACCGGGCAGTGTGGCCCAAATGCCTATGATGTCCTCAGGTCCGCCGGGGTAAAGATCCTCCAGGCGCCGGTTGAGCCGGTGCGCCAGGTGCTGGAGCGCTACAGAAGGGGAGAGCTTGAGGAGCTCACCGCTCCGGGCCCTGCTCATCACGGGATGCGGGGATGGGGTCGCCGTTGATCATCTCGGTTCTGAGCGGTAAAGGCGGTACCGGAAAGACGACGGTTGCTGTCAACCTTGCCATCTCCCTGGCGGAGAGGGAAAGAACGCTCCTCGTGGATGCAGATGTGGAGGAGCCTAACGCCGCCCTTTATCTTGACCCAAAGCCGACTGTCCACGAGGTGCTTCCGGTCAATGTGCCTGTGCCGGAAGTCGATCTGGAAAAGTGCAGCTACTGCGGGAAATGCGCTGAATTCTGCCAGTTTCACGCCATTGCCGTTGTCCCCGGCAGCGTCCTGACCTTTCCCGAGCTGTGCCACGGGTGTGGTGGGTGCGCTCTCGTCTGTCCGGAACAGGCCATCAGGGAGGTTCCGCGCAGGATCGGCGCGGTGGAGAAGGGGAACTCTGGAAGCCTGGGCTTCTGGCAAGGGGTCCTTGACGTCGGGGAACCCTTTGCCGTCCCTGTTACGCGGCTTCTCAAGCAGGGGCTTGTGGGGATTGAGCGAGAGACAGCGGTGATCATCGATTCCCCTCCGGGGGCGGCCTGCACCGTAGTTGAAGCGATACGGGGGAGCGACTATGCCCTCCTGGTGACAGAACCCACGCCCTTCGGCCGCCACGACCTGGAGATCGCCATCGAGCTGGTCAGGGAGATGGGGATCCCGGCGGGTGTCGTGATCAACCGCGCCGATGACAGGAATGAGATGATCGTGGAGCTCTGCAACAGGCACAACGTCCCGATCCTGCTCGTGATCCCCTTCAGCACCCGGCTGGCAGAGCTAGGCGCCAGAGGGATCCCCTTCAGCCGGGAGATGCCCGAGTGGCAGAAGAGCTTCCGGAAGCTTTATCAAGACGTAAAGGAGCTATGCCGATGCGTCAGCTAGTGATCACCAGTGGAAAAGGAGGAACCGGTAAGACGACGGTCGCCGCCTGCTTCATTACCCTCGCCTGGCGCGCCGGGATCGCCGACGCCGACGTCGACGCCCCCAACCTGCACCTCATACTCCACCCCAAGGTGCTCGAGGACGAGGAGTTTAGAGGGGCGAAAAAGGCTGTCAAGAAGGAAGAGGCCTGCACAGGCTGCGGGAGGTGCGAGGAAGCCTGCCGCTTCGGGGCGATAAGCCATCTCACCATAGACCCCTTGAGGTGCGAGGGGTGCGGGGTCTGCGTTTATGTCTGCCCTGAGCAGGCCATCTCGCTGGAGGAGGTGGCGACAGGGAGGCTGATGCTCTCGCGGACGAGGTACGGGCGCTTTGCCCATGCCCGCCTCTACATCGGAGCTGAGGCCTCAGGCAAGCTGGTCACAGCAGTGCGCAGGAAAGCGGAAGCGGCCTGCGAATATGAGGAGCTGATCATCGTCGACGGTTCGCCCGGGATCGGCTGCGCCGTTATCGCCTCCCTGAGCGGAACAGACCTTGCTCTTGTCGTCACTGAGCCGTCTGCTTCCGGCCTCCATGACCTGGAGCGGATCCTCGGAGTCGCCCGGCACTTCGGCGTGAGCGCCCTGGTCTGCATCAACAAGTGCGATCTGAGCCTGGAGCTGAGCGAGGAGATCGAGCGCTATTGCCTCAGGGAAGGTGTAGAGCTGGCGGGGAAGATCCCCTTCGACCCGGAAGTAGTGAAGGTGATCAGGGAAGGGATGCCCATTGAGGAGCTGCTGAATACCAGGGCCGGCCAGGCCATCGGGGAGATCTGGGAAACAGTCAGGAGGCGCCTGCAGGCTCCGGCCCATTTCGAGTCTTAGAGGAGATCAGGGGTGTGCTGGTGCAAAACAAAAAATGGAAGGAGTGAACGCATGAAGATCGCCATACCGTATGAGAACGGGAATGTAAACCCCCATTTCGGGCAGAGCAGGGAATTCGTGATCTTCGAGACAGATGGCAGGGAGATCAAAGGTCAGAAGGTGATCAGCGCCGAGTCCTTCTGCCACAACCACGAGGGGCTGGCGGGGGTCCTCAAGAGGGAAGGGGTCGATGTGGTCATCGCCGGAGGGATCGGGTACGGCATGATCAATGCCCTCCAGGGCGTCGGGCTCGAGGTGGTGAGCGGAGCCTCCGGAGACGCCAGAAGGGTGGCAGAAGACTACCTGAACGGCAGGCTGGTAACCGACGGCTCGGTGTGCGGCTGCAGCGGGCACGAGCACGGACACTTCCATCACAGGTAGAGGAATGGCTGCGGAACGGCGAGCCTCCTGAGCTAGAGCCAATGGGCGAGGGCGCGCCAGGGGCGGGGGTAGAAGTTTTTGAGCCTCCCCTGGCGGCAGTAGCCCCAGCCGAGCGGAAACTCTTCGACTGTCACCAGCACCCATCCTTCTGCCTCCTCTAGGGTGAGTTCTTCGCCGCTGAGGTAGGATCTGAGCATGGGGTCTGAAGGGGTGAAGGAGAGCCTTCGCCTTGCTTGTTCGGGCTTTATCCCCAGTGCCAGGGCATGGTCAGGGATGAACCTCCCATCCTTGAGGTTGCCTAGCCACCAGCCTGGCCGGAGCACACGCAGGTCTCCCAGCATTGCGGGGGGAAGGGGGATGCGGTAGATCCCGCTGCCCCAGAGGATCAGCCCGTCTTCAGCAGGCGAGGAGGTGAGGCATCGCTCACAGAACTCCTTGTAGGCTCTTTCTGCCTGAGGGGGGAGTGTATTGCTCGGCTGAGGGCGAGGCGGGGTTTCATCTCCTTTGCGGCGCATAAGGGCGTAGAAGTGGCCTTTGCCTGGGCCGCGGTGCGGCCAGAGGCGCACCGCCCGCTCGAGCTCAGGGAGTTGAAGGCGGCTCCACTCCGGATGCCCTCTGTCGAAGAGTTGATGGCGTTTCACCTCCGCCAAAGAGAAGTCGGGATGATCCTCGATAAAGGCCGCTATCACCTCTTCGTTTTCTTCGGGTGAAAAGGTACATGTGGCGTAGAGGAGGTAACCACCCGGACGGGTAAGCCGGGCAGCCTGGTTTAAGATGTGCCTTTGCAAGGAGGCCATCCTGCGGATCGCCTTGAGAGACCAGCGACGCCTGACCTCGGCGTCGTGGGCTAGGGTGGCTTCCCCTGAACAGGGAGCGTCTACCAGCACGCGGTCGAAGAGGCCGGCAAAGCGCTCGGCGAGCCGTTCCGGTTCCTCCTGGAGCACAACAGCACATGTCACCCCCATCCTCTCCAGGTTGCGGGCGAGCACAGTGACGCGCCGGGGGTTGGGGTCATTGGCCACGAGGACTCCTTTGTTCTCCATGGCAGCGGCGATGTGGGTGGTCTTCCCCCCTGGGGCTGCGCAGAGGTCGAGCACCCACTCCCCCGGCTGGGGCGAAAGGAAGGCCGTGCTCAGCATTGCCGCCGGATCCTGGAGGTAATAGAGCCCGGCAGAGTGGTAAGGGTGAAGAGCAGGCCTGGCTTCTCGATCTGTCACTAGAAAGCCCTCGGGGCACCAGGGGACCGGCTCCAGAGGAAAAGGGGAGCGCTCGGCGAAATGCTGCGGCGCAAGCTTCAGGGGATTCACCCTGATGGCCGGAAACTCCGGGCTGCTCAGAGCTTGTATGAAGGATTCTGCTTCGTCTCCCAGAAGGGAGGCCATTCTCTTGAAAAATTCTTCCGGAATTCTCGCCATGTCACTATTATAAAATTTTTAGGCGGGCGATAAAAAGAACGAAGAAGGAATTTTGAGAAGAGTATTGAATAATAACCTTTGGGAATAAGACAAAGAAATAATTTTTGGAATGAGCAGGCCATGGAGGTCTGTTGCCTTTAGAAAAAGGCAGGGCTTTTGTGGCCTTCTGTTTTTTGTCGGAGTCCTTTGGATGAATAAGTCGAAGAAAGGAGGGCTGCGGAGTGGGCGGGATGGAGCTTAAGCCGATCGGGGTGATCCACACCCCCTACAAGACGCCCGAGGATGCCCCGCGCCAGGGGAGGCTGAAAGAGAGCACGGCGGAGCTGGAGGTATTCCCCCAGTTTGTTGCTGGCCTGAAGGATGTGGAACAGGCGACCCACCTGATCGTTCTCTACTGGTGCCACCTCGGGGACAGGGAGACCCTTCAGACAAGGACGCCCTTTGGGCCAGAGCTGCGCGGCGTCTTCGCCTGCCGCTCCCCGTCGCGGCCGAACCCGATCGCCTTTTGCGTGGCGGAGCTGCTGGAGGTGCGGGGGAACAGGCTGATTGTGCGCGGAGTCGACGCCGTCGATGGGAGCCCGCTCCTCGACATCAAACCCTATTCCACGGAGGTCGACTCTGTGCCGGGAGCGAGGATCGGGTGGTTTGAGAAGGTTGGCTCGAATGCCATTTCAAGAGATTGAAGAGGAGGCTGGGATGATGCCGAAGCTGTTGGTCTGCGGGCGGGGCGGCAGCGGCAAGAGCACGCTGGTGGCCCTGCTGGCGCACCGCCTGGGAGAGGATGGGAAGGTGCTGGTGGTCGATGCCGACGAGTCGAACCTCGGGTTAGGGACGATGCTCGGGCTTCGGCCGCCGGAGAAGACCCTGATGGACTACCTTGGCGGCAAGCCGGCTGTGCGGGAGAAGCTGATGGCTGCCATCCGGGGGCAGGGGGATGAAAGGGTGGAGCTTTTTTCCAGAAAGGTCGGCCTGGAAGACCTGCCGCCGGAGTGCCTGTGCCGGCAGGGGAATGTGGCCTGGATGCGGATCGGGAAGATCGAGCACGTGATGGAGGGTTGCGCCTGCCCGATGGGGGCGCTGGCGCGGGCGTTCCTGAACAACCTGGTGGTGGGAGATGGCGAATGGGTTCTGGTCGACACCGAGGCTGGTGTAGAGCACTTCGGGCGCGGGGTGTTGGAAGGGGTCGACGCCGTTCTGCTCGTGGCAGAGCCGTCCCACGAGGCTGTCGTCCTCCTGGATAAGGCCATCGGGCTGTGCCGGGAGGCGGGAAAGAGGTACGGGGTGATCCTGAACAAGGTGGTCGAGGAGACGGAATCGGCGCTCAGGAAAATGCTCGCGGAGCGCGGCATTGAGGTTACAGGAACGCTGCCTTATTCGTCGGCGATCAGCTGGGCAAACCTCTGGGGTGAGCCTTTGGAAGGCGGATTGGAACGCCAGGTCGTCAACGGCCTGGTCAGCGGGATCAGGGAGATGCTCGGGGTTTAGCCTGGGCTCATTTGCTCGGTGAACTGCAGGACAGGGGGGATAGCAATGGTTTTTAAGAGGTTGAAGGCTGTTGCCTTTATTCTCGCGGCGCTGCTTTTAGTGGCTGTCATGAGCGGGTGCGGTGCTTCTAAAGGGAGCCAGCAGGCGGCTTCCAAGGAAGAGTTGAAGAGGACGATC
>JBNATO010000022.1:0-14333 GCA_049701555.1 Thermacetogeniaceae bacterium
CGAGCGGCGTCCCCATAGCGGCTCCCAGCGCCAACCTCTCCGGCCACCCGAGCCCGACGTGCGCGGAGCATGTCCTGGACGACCTGAACGGCAGGATCGACCTTGTCCTCGACGGCGGCCCCACGGATGTTGGTCTGGAGTCGACGATCATCAGCCTCGCGGGAGAGCGCCCGCTGCTCCTAAGGCCTGGCGGAGTGACCAAGGAGGAGATCGAGAAGGCGCTGGGCGCGGAGGTGGAGGTGCACAGGGCTGTCCTCAGCGTTCCGAAGCTCTCGCAGGAAGGGGAGGAGGGTGCCTCTGTAGCCCCGTGTCCAGGGCTGTTTTTTAAGCATTACGCCCCTGAGGCCAAGGTGATCATGGTCACAGGCCGGCCGGAGGAACAGGCTGGCAAGATCGGTGAGTACCTGAGGTCGCACAGAGGGGAGCGCGTGGCAGTTTTGGGAACGGAGGAGAACGCCCCGTTTTACAGGGAGTGGAAGCCCTCCCTGGCTTATCTGGAGATCCTCGGTTCCCGGAGCGATCCCTGGGGTATCGCCGGCCGCTTCTTTGGGGCCCTGCGGAGATGCGACGAACGCCGTGTCGACGTGATACTGGCAGAGACGATACCAGCTGCTGGAATCGGCTTGGCTGTGATGAACCGCCTTTGTCGGGCAGCAGAAAATCGGGCGATTTAGCCCTGAGGGGTGGTTTTCTTGTGAAGAGGATTCTATTTGTCTGTACAGGCAATACCTGCCGCAGCCCGATGGCGGAGCACATCGCCCGGAGGTTGCTAGAAGAGAAGGGCCTTAGGGGCGAGATCGAAGTGGCTTCTGCGGGTCTCGCCGCTCTCCCCGGAGCTCCGGCCAGCGCTGAGGCCAGGGATGTGCTCAGAGGGATGGGGATCGACCTGAGCGGACATCAGGCGGTGCAGCTGAGCAGGAAACAGGTGGAGGATGCCGACCTGATCTTCACCATGACCGCATCCCAGAAGCGGCAGCTGCTCGAGCTCTATCCGGAAGCCAGAGGCAAGGTGTTTGTCCTGAAGGAATATGGTGCCAAGGGGCGCGATAGCCTCCAGGATTCTCGGTTGGTCGACCTCTTGAGGAGGGTCGAGGAAAAGCGGATCAGGTTTCAGGCTGCCTACGGGAAGCAGATCAGCAGGCTGGAGCAGGAGCGCGCCGAGATCCTGAGGCGGCTTCAGGAGATCGAGGACGAGCTGGCATCATGGCAGGACCTCCTGAAGAGGGAGCTTCAGCCTGAGATGGACGAGCTGCGTCGCCTGGAACAGGAGATGTCTGACTACGATATCCCGGACCCCTTTGGGAAGCCGCGGGATGCCTACGAGGAGTGCGCTTCAGAGCTAGCCCGGGCGATCGAAGCGGCGCTCCGGCGCCTTGTGGAGGATAATTGAAAAAAATGTTGAAAAAAGGAGATAAGGCTGTTGTTGACGAAATCTAGATTATATATCAGCTTCAAAGGAAGGTATGCCTTATGCGGATTGCGATCGGAAGTGATCACGCAGGGTATCGCCTGAAGGAAGAGGTCAAGAAGCGCTTCAGTTCCCAGCAGATCGAATTTTCCGATTTCGGTGTTAATTGCGATGAACCCGCTGATTACCCCGATATCGCCGAGCCGGTGGCGGAGGCGGTAGCTCGAGGAGAGGCGGACTTGGGTATTCTGATCTGCGGCACAGGGATCGGTATGACGATCGCAGCGAACAAGGTTCCTGGCATCAGGGCAGCGCTCTGCCATGACCTGTTCACAGCGAGGGCGGCTCGGGAGCATAACGATGCCAACATCTTGACCCTCGGGGAGAGGGTGATCGATCCGGAGCTTGCCTGTCAGATCGTCTCTGAGTGGCTCAGAGCGGATTTTCAGGGAGGACGCCACGCCCGGCGCCTCGCCAAGATCCGCGCTCTCGAGGAGAAGCACTGCAGCTGCAACGGCAAAAAATAAGTTTGGTTTTATGCCAGCATCAGGAGGTCAAAGATGGACGCCATCGAAAAGTATCTCATGCCGGTTGACCCTGAGGTAGCGCTCGCCATCCGCGCTGAGGAGAGAAGGCAACAGGAGAAGCTCGAGCTGATCGCCTCCGAGAACTTTGTCGACAGGGCGATCCTGGCGGCTCAGGGCTCGGTGCTCACCAACAAGTATGCCGAGGGGTACCCAGGGCGCCGTTACTATGGTGGATGCGAGTGCGTCGATATCGTGGAAGACCTCGCCCGGGAGCGGGCGAAGGCTGTTTTCGGGGCAGATCACGCCAACGTCCAACCACATTCGGGGTCGCAGGCGAATATGGCGGTGTTTTTTGCTGTTCTGAAGCCGGGTGACCGCATCCTGGGGATGGACCTGAGCCACGGAGGGCACCTGACGCATGGCAGCCGCGCCAGCATCTCCGGGAGCTATTACGAAAGCCACTTCTACGGCGTGGGCGAAGACGGTTACCTCGATTATGAGGAGATCCGCAGGAAAGCCCGGGAGGTGCGCCCGCGCCTGATCATCGCTGGGGCGAGCGCATACCCGAGGGTGATCGATTTCAGCGCCTTTTCGGAGATAGCCAACGAGGTTGGAGCCTACCTTATGGTGGACATGGCCCATATCGCCGGCCTGGTGGCGGCAGGCGTGCATCCCAACCCTGTTCCCTATGCCGATTTTGTGACGACGACGACCCACAAGACATTGCGCGGGCCTCGCGGTGGGATGATCCTCTGCCGCAAGGAATATGCCTCAGCTATCGACAAGGCGGTTTTCCCGGGGATCCAGGGAGGCCCCTTGATGCATGTGATCGCCGCCAAGGCGGTATGCCTGAAACAGGCTCAGACCGAGGCCTTTCGCCGCTACCAGCAGCAGGTCGTGAGGAACGCCCGAGCCTTGGGGGAGGCCTTGATGAGTTACGGATTCAAGCTGGTCTCTGGCGGAACCGATAACCACCTGTTGTTGGTCGATCTCCGGAACAAGAACATCACGGGGAAGGACGCCGAGGAGCTGCTCGATGGGGTGGGGATCACTGTCAATAAGAACACTGTGCCGGGCGATCCCCTGGGCCCCAACGTCACTTGCGGCATTCGCATCGGCACTCCAGCGGTGACGACCCGCGGCATGAGGGAAGGGGAGATGGAGCTGATCGCCAAGGCCATCGATTGTGTTCTCTCCCATCCAGGCGAGGCGGGGAAGAGGGATGAGGCGCGGCGCATCGTCCGCAAGCTCTGCGACTCCTTTCCCCTCTACCAGGAGTAAGGGATGGAACAGATTAAGAGGCCCAGCTGGGACGAGTATTTCATGGAGATCGCCAGAGTTGTGGCGCGGCGCTCCACCTGCCTGCGCAGGCAGGTGGGTGCGGTTGTTGTGAAGGAACACCGCATCCTCTGCACAGGGTACAACGGGGCGCCTGCTGGGCTTAAGCACTGCGCCGAGGCGGGCTGCTTGAGGGAGAGGCTCGGCGTTCCCTCTGGGGAGAGGCATGAGCTCTGCCGCGGGCTTCACGCTGAGCAGAACGCCATCATCCAGGCTGCTCTGCACGGGATCAGCATAAGGGGCGGATCGCTCTACGTCACGCACAGGCCGTGTGCCCTCTGCGCCAAGATGATCTGCAATGCTGGGATAAGGGAGGTCTTTTTCGAGGGGGACTACCCCGACGAGCTCGCCCTGGAGCTCTTCGAGGAGGCGGGGGTAAGGCTGGTCAGAATGGGATGCGTTCCGGGAGAGGGTGATCTGGGTGAAGACGAAGGACATAACGCTGCCGCGGCTGAACAACTTGACGCCGACTCTGGAGTCGACGGCGCTCAAGCTGATGGAGGAGGCAGGGGAGCTGGCCCAGGCCATCGGCAAGTTCCGCGGGCTGAGCGGTGAGCAGAGGGTTTTGTCGGAAAAGCAGGTCGTCGAGCTCATACTCAGGGAGTTGCTCGATGTCGCCCAGACGGCGGTCTCGATGATGTTTGTGCTGGAGGAGGAGTATGGGGCGGATGTCGGAGCAGCTTTGGAGCGCCACATCAAGAAGCTCATCCAAAAGGGATATCTCAAGGTAGAGTGAAAGCAGCGGGAAGATGAACAAGAGGATCAGGGTTTTGAGCATCTTCGGGACAAGGCCGGAAGCGATCAAGATGGCCCCCGTGATCAGGGAGCTGGAGAATCACGCTCAATGCATAGAGCAGCGCGTGGTGGTGACGGCGCAGCACCGTGAGATGCTCGATCAGGTGTTGCGCCTCTTCTCCTTGAAGCCCGACTACGACCTCTCTGTGATGCGGCAGAACCAGGATCTCTTCGACGTCACGGTCGCTGTGCTGAAGGGGTTGAAGGAGGTTCTGGAGAGTGAAAGGCCGGATCTGGTGTTGGTACAGGGGGATACCACATCGACGTTTGCCGGGGCGCTGGCCGCCTTCTACTGCCGTATACCGGTGGGGCACGTGGAGGCAGGGCTCAGGACTTATGAGAAGTACGCCCCTTTCCCCGAGGAGATCAACCGTGTCTTGACCTCACACCTGGCGGATCTCCACTTTGCCCCCACAGCTAAAGCTCGGGACGCCCTGCTGAGGGAGGGGATCGGGGATGAGGGGATATTCGTGACAGGAAATACGGTCATCGATGCCCTGCTGATGGCTGTGAGTATCCCTTGTCAGCTGGATCCTGAGCTCGAGCGGCCTTTTCGGGAAAACGGCAGGGTGCTCCTCCTGACGACCCACAGGAGGGAGAACCTGGGGGAGCCGTTGCGGAGGGTCTACATGGCTCTGCGCCGCATCCTGGAGCGCTATAGGGATGTGGGGGTGCTCTTCCCCGTGCACAAGAACCCTGCTGTTCGGAGAGAGGTGGAGCGGGTCCTTGTGGGAGCGGATCGGGTATATCTCACCGAGCCGCTCGACTACCTCCCTTTCGTCAACGCCATGAAGAGGTCGTATCTAGTCTTGACAGATTCAGGGGGGATTCAGGAGGAGGCGCCGGCCCTCGGGAAGCCGGTGCTTGTGTTGAGGGATGTGACTGAGCGGCCCGAGGCGGTCGCTGCCGGCACGGCGAGGCTTGTGGGGACAGACCCGGAGCGCTTGGAGGCTGAGGTGAGCCGCCTGCTGGATGACGAGGACGCCTACAGGGGTATGGCCGAGGCTGTCAACCCGTATGGAGACGGGATGGCAGCGCGGCGGATCGCTCAGGCGATCCTATGGTATTTCGGCAAGGGGCCTGCTCCTGAAGCATTTTCTCCTGCACGAAATTGAGTTTTGTCGGTGATTTTAGAAGGATTTTTGATAGTTCAGGCGAATAAATAGCATGGTATTGTTTTTTGTTTTTCTGAGGGCAGGGTGCTTATGGAGAAAAAGGGAGAAGGGCGTGCCGCTGCTGCCTGGCGGGTGCTCGGGCTGATGACGAATATCGGGATAACGATGGGGGTCTCGGTTCTGATCGGCTACTATATGGGGCAATATCTCGACAGGTGGTTGCTGCACAAAGAAGACTCTTGGTTTACGCTTTTCTTCGCTCTCTCTGGGGTCGGAGCGGGGTTCAAGGCTGTTTTTAGGATGATCAACCAGTCTCTTGGGGGCGGTGATAAGGAGTGATCGCCCGCTGTGCATTGGAAGTCTCTGTGCCTGGGCTTTGTTTGGGGAACAGCTGTAAGCATTGGAAATTATTGTTATTTAAAGTTAGTTGTAAAGAGAAGCGAGAAGAGGTCTCCGAGGGATAAAATTCTCTCGGTTGTCAGATGTTATATAGTACGGTATTTTATTAATATGGGTGCGCTCTTCTGCGGCTACTGGTTAGGGCGGGACATCTGGGCGATCGCCGGTATAGGCTTCGGCCTGACTGTGATGAAGAACATAACGGCTGTTCTGGAGCTGGGGAGGTCCTGGAAGGGCTCTCAGAGGGGCAATACGAAGAAAGAGAAAAACTACTATGTGAGGTTGCTGGATTATCCAGATGATGATTTTTTTGAGTGATCAGCGGTATTAGCCTCAAGCGGCTATGGCGCTCGAGAAGGCGATTGTGTTAGAATACTCCGAGGAGAAAGGGGTAAAGGAAAGTGGAGAGCCACAGCAGCGATATCCTCTTCAGCATTTTCGGGTTGCCTGTGACAAGCCATGTCACCACGATGTGGGGGATCATGGCTGTCCTATGTGTCCTCTGTCTGATAGTCTCCAGCAATCTGAAGAAGGTTCCTGGAAGGCTGCAGAGCCTTGCCGAGTTTACTGTGGAGACCCTGCTGAACTTCTTCAGCGGCATTCTAGGGCCGGAGAAGGCTCGCCGGTACTTCCCCTTTTTGGCCACGTTTTTCCTCTTCATCCTGTTCTCCAACTGGTCGGGAATTCTTCCAGGAGCGGGTCATGTCAAAGGGTTTAAGCCACCTACGAGCACGTGGAGCGTGACTCTCGGTCTGGCTGTGATCGTCTTCGTCCTGGTTCAGGTCGCTGGGATCCGTGAAAAGGGCTTGGGCTATCTGAAGCATTTTATTCAGCCGATCCCAGTGCTGCTTCCTCTGAACATCATCGAGGAGTTGGTCAAACCGCTGTCGCTCTCTCTGCGACTTTACGGGAATATCTTCGGCGAGGAGATGGTGGCAGCGGTCCTCTTCAGCCTGGCTCCTTACTTCTCGCCGGTACCCATGCAGCTCTTAGGCATACTCTTCGGGTTCATCCAGGCCCTGGTCTTCACAACGCTGGCCACGATCTACATCTCTGTCGCTACGGCAGAGGGCCACTGAGGCACGATGGGTGTTGTTCCGGCCGTAAACCTCTAAAACAGGCGGCCTGGAGATAGATGATTGAATGGACTTGATGAGACGTACAGAAAGGAGGGAGAATTTCTTATGGTAAAAGCCATCATCGCTCTGGCAGTTGCAATCGCTATCGGTATCGCTACGGTCGGCCCTGGCTTGGGACAGGGTAATGCTGCGGCAAAAGCCATGGAGGGTATCGCCCGTCAGCCTGAGGTGGCCGGAGAGCTGCGAACAACGCTGATCATCGCGTTGGCCTTTATGGAAGCGTTGACCATTTACGGACTGTTGATCGCTTTTATGCTGCTGGGAAAAATGGGTTAGTCAAAGATCGTTGGGGATCTCCCGGGGGCGTTCGGTTTGGAGAGACGCCCCCGGCAACTGACCCGCTTGATGGAGGGAATCTTCGGTGGAGTTCACGTGGTATGAGTTTGTGTGGGCGATCATCAACTTCTTGGTGATCCTGGCAATTCTTTATCTATTTTTTTATAAACCTGTGCTCAGGTTTTTGGATAACCGCAGCGAGGAGATAAAGCGCAACATCTCCGAAGCCGAGAGAGCGCGAGCTGAGGCAGAGGCTTTGCTCGAAGACTACCGCAGTAAGCTCGCCGCAGCGAAGCAAGAGGCCCAGGAGATAGTCGCCAAGGCCACGAAGATGGGTGAGGAGGCCCGCTCTGCGCTGTTGGAGCAGGCGCGGGCTGAAGCCGCGGCGATCATGGAAAGGGCGCAGCAGGAGATCCAGCGCGAGCGCGACCGGGCCTTGCAGGCTTTGCGCCAGGAGGTGGCTTCCCTTGCCATTATGGCTGCTGAAAAGATCTTGGGGAGGGCTATCACCAGAGAAGACCACATGAAGATGGTCGGGGAGTTTTTGGATGAGGTAGGGGAGGTCCATTGAGGAAGAACGCCGTCGCTCGCCGCTATGCCAAGGCCTTGTTCCAGCTGGCCAAGGAACAGGGAAGCCTCGAGCAGGTGGCCTCCGATCTCCAGCTGATCTCTAGGTTTTTGGAGGATCCCCAGCTCAAGGAGCTTTTGGAAGATCGCCGCATTTCCTCCCGCAGGAAGAAGGAAATGGCCAGAGAGCTGTGGGGGAAATATGTATCCATGACTGTTTTGGCTTTCGTGGATCTCCTCTTCGATAAGCAGCGCGAGCGTATCCTCGATACAATAATCGATGTCTTTAAAGAACTCCTGCTGGCAGAGAAGAACATCGCTGTTGCCGATGTGAAGACTGCTTTCCCACTCGACGCCGAGGCGGAGGAGCAGCTGCGCCAGGCTTTGGAGAGGTATTTCAAGAAGAAGATCGAGCTGCGCGTGAGCGTCGTTCCTGAGCTCATCGGGGGAGTAGTCGTCAAGGTCGGCGACAGGGTGTTCGATGGGAGCGTAGCCAAGCGCTTGGCTCTGATGGAAGAGCATCTCGCTGCTGGCAGATCTTAGAAAAATTAGGGGTGGGAACGGAAATGAGCATCAGTGCAGAAGAGATCAGTTCCCTTATAAAGACGCAGATCGAGCGCTATAAGTCCGAGATCGAGATCGCCGATGAGGGTTCGGTGATCCAGGTTGGGGATGGTATCGCCCGCGTCTATGGCCTGCAAAAGGCGATGGCAGGCGAGCTTTTGCTTTTCCCCGGGGATGTCTATGGGATGGTCCTCAACCTGGAGGAGGACAACATCGGCGTCGTCTTGTTAGGGCCATATGCCCATATCAAAGAAGGGGACCCTGTCCGGAGCACAGGGAGGATTGTGGAGGTGCCGGTCGGCCCAGCCCTGATCGGGAGGGTTGTCAACCCCTTGGGTCAGCCGCTCGATGAGAAGGGGCCGATTGTGACCGATAAGTTCCGCCCTGTGGAGTTCTTGGCTCCGTCTGTTGTCAAACGGCAGCCGGTGAAGGAGCCTCTCCAGACGGGCATCAAGGCTGTCGACTCGATGATCCCCATCGGGCGCGGCCAGCGTGAGCTGATCATCGGCGACCGCCAGACAGGCAAGACAGCCTTGGCTGTGGACACCATCATCAACCAAAAGGACCAAAACGTGATCTGCATCTATGTCGCCATCGGCCAGAAGGCGTCGACTGTGGCAGGGGTCATCCAAAAGCTCGAGGAGACAGGCTCCATGGATTACACCATCGTTGTCTGCGCCACAGCCAGCGATCCGGCTCCGCTCCTCTACCTCGCTCCTTATGCGGGTTGCGCCATGGGAGAATACTTCATGTATGACGAGCACAGGGACGTGCTGGTGGTCTACGACGACCTCTCCAAGCACGCTGTGGCTTACCGCGAGCTCTCCCTGCTGCTGCGGCGGCCTCCAGGCCGTGAGGCTTATCCCGGAGACATCTTCTATCTCCATTCGCGCCTGCTGGAGAGGGCGGCCAGGCTGAGCGATGAGATAGGCGGGGGATCGCTCACCGCTCTGCCGATCATCGAGACCCAGGCTGGCGACGTGTCGGCTTACATCCCGACAAACGTGATCTCGATCACAGACGGCCAGATCTACCTGGAGACCGACCTCTTCTATGCGGGCATCAGGCCAGCCATCAACGTGGGGATCTCGGTCTCCCGCGTCGGAGGCGCTGCTCAGATCAAGGCGATGCGCCAGGTTGCTGGAAGCCTGCGGCTTGACCTAGCGCAGTACCGCGAGCTGGCGGCATTTGCCCAGTTCGGTTCGGATCTCGACAAGACAACCTTGGCGAGGCTGGCGCGCGGGGAGAGGATGACCGAGCTCCTGAAGCAGGGTCAGTACTGCCCCATGCCTGTGGAGGAGCAGGTGGCGGTCATCTATGCGGGAGTCAACGGGTTCCTCGACAATATACCTGTGGAATGGATCCAGGAGTTTGAGAAGGAGTATTTGGCTTACCTGCGGAGCAATCACCCTGAGATCTTAACTGAAATACGGGAAAAGAAGGTTATCTCGGAGGAACTGGCGGAGCGCATGAACAAGGTTATCAAGGAGTTTGCGGATCAGTTTGCAGCTGCGACTTCAGTCCAGAAGTCAGCCTGACCGAGGAAGGTGACGAGCATTGCCTGAACAGATGCGCGATATCAAGAGGCGCATCCGCAGCATAAAAAACACTCAGCAGATCACCAAAGCGATGGAGATGGTGGCTGCTGCTCGCCTGCGCCGCAGCCAGTGGCGGGTCGAGCTGGCGAGGCCGTATGCCGAGGAGATCCGCAGGGTTGCTGGCCGGATCGCCGGCTCTCTGGAAGAGGTTTCTCATCCGCTGCTTGTGCGGAGGGAGATCAAAAGGCCAGCCTTTGTGGTCTTCACCTCTGACCGCGGCCTCTGCGGCGCCTTCAACGCCCGTGTCATCAGGTTCGCCCAGGATCTGCTGAAGGAGAGAAACTCCAAGAGCATTGTGGCTGTCGGGCGCAAAGGAAGGGATTTCTTCCGGCGCCGGGGGTATGAGCTCCTTGCGGAATTCATCGGGATAGGCGACGACCCACGGGTCGACGTTGCCAGGGAGATCGTCCGCAGTGTCATCAAGCTCTATGAAGAGGGCGTGGTCGATGAGGTCATCCTGATCTACATGGAGTTCATCTCGACTGGCAGGCAGCAGCCGACTGCAAGGCGCCTCTTGCCCATAGAGATCCCCTCGCAGGAAGAGGGGGGTGCGGGTGTCGATGATTACCTCTATGAGCCCGGGCAGAAAAAGGTCCTAGAAATGGTCCTGCCTCGGTTTGTGGAATCGCAGGTCTACCGCGCCCTTCTGGAATCCAAGGTAAGCGAGCATGCTGCTCGCATGCTGGCGATGGGCAATGCCTCTGAGAATGCCGGCAAGATGATCGACCAGCTGACGCTGTCGTTTAACAAGGCAAGGCAGGCGGCGATCACCAAGGAGCTCACAGAGATCGTAACCGGGGCAGAAGCCTTGAAGGGATAAAGGAGGTATAAAGGTGAGCGAAGGGAACTACGGTGAAGTTGTCCAGGTCATCGGGCCTGTCGTAGATATTGAATTTCCTGCCGGGCATCTCCCTGACCTCTTCAACGCCATCAAGATCAGAAGCAGCGATCAGGACGAAGAGATCAGGGCGAACTTGAAGCGGGAGATCAACCTCACATTGGAGGCGATGCAACACCTCGGGAACAACACCGTCAGGTGCGTAGCTCTGGCGTCGACAGATGGTTTGATGCGCGGGATGCGCGCTCTGGATACAGGTGCGCCGATCACGGTGCCTGTAGGGAAGGGGACCCTAGGGAGGATCTTCAACGTATTGGGTGAGCCTATCGATGAGCTGGGTGATGTAGAGGCTGAGGAGTACCGCCCGATACACCATGCCCCTCCCTCTGTGGCGGAGCAGCGTCCGGCCAGGGAGATGCTGGAGACAGGGATCAAGGTGATCGACCTGTTGGCGCCGTTTGCCAAAGGCGGCAAGATCGGTCTATTCGGGGGCGCCGGCGTAGGGAAGACGGTCATCATCATGGAGCTCATCCGCAACATCGCCTATGAGCACGGCGGCTACTCCGTGTTCTGCGGTGTCGGCGAGAGGACGAGGGAAGGAAACGAGCTCTGGCTGGAGATGAAGGAGTCAGGGGTTATCGACAAGTGCGCCATGGTCTTCGGCCAGATGAACGAGCCGCCTGGGGCGCGGCTGCGCGTCGGCCTCACAGGGCTGACGATCGCCGAGTACTTCCGCGACCAGGGCCAGGATGTGCTGGTGTTTATCGACAACATCTTCCGCTTCACACAGGCTGGTTCGGAGGTCTCTGCTCTCCTGGGGAGGATGCCGTCAGCCGTAGGTTACCAGCCCACGCTGGCTACTGATATGGGGCAGCTTCAGGAGAGGATCACCTCCACGAAGAAGGGCTCGATCACCTCTGTTCAGGCGATCTACGTTCCGGCTGACGACCTGACCGACCCGGCTCCGGCGACGACCTTTGCTCATCTCGACGGAACGGTGGTTCTCTCCAGGTCGCTCGCTGAGATCGGCATATACCCGGCCGTCGACCCCTTGGACTCCACCTCCCGCATCCTCGATCCGGCTGTCGTCGGGGAAGAGCACTACAATATCGCCCGTGGCGTCCAGAAGGTGCTGCAGCGCTACAAGGACCTTCAGGACATCATCGCCATCCTCGGCATGGATGA
This sequence comes from Thermacetogeniaceae bacterium, assembly GCA_049701555.1. Lineage (GTDB taxonomy): Bacteria > Bacillota > DSM-12270 > Thermacetogeniales > Thermacetogeniaceae > JBNATO01. The sequence goes on from JBNATO010000022.1 coordinate 11,750, forward strand.
GCTCTCGGACGAGGACAAGCTGATCGTGGCTAGGGCGAGAAAGATCCAGCGCTTCCTGTCGCAGCCGTTCTTCGTGGCGGAGGCCTTCACAGGGAGGCCGGGAGTCTACGTGCCGGTGAAAGAGACCGTCAGGGGATTCAAGGAGATCCTTGAGGGGCGCCACGACGAGATACCCGAGCAGTTCTTCCACATGGCTTCGACGATCGACGAGGTCGTGGCCCGCGCCCGTGAAGCGGGGGCCATATGATGAGGAGCTTTAAGCTGGAGATAATCAGCCCGGAGCGGGTTGTGGTTTCTGAAGAGGTCGAATCTGTGATCCTTCCCGCCGTTGGCGGTTCGCTCGGCATCCTGCGCAATCACGTGCCGATCGTCGGCGCTCTGGACATAGGTGTGATCAGATACCGCAAGGACGGGAAGATGCACGCTGTCGCCTGTAACTTCGGCGTATTTGAGATGCGGAAGAACACCCTGCGCGTTTTGGCGGATACCGCCGAGCGCGGTGAGGACATCGATGTCCTGCGCGCCCAGGAGGCGAAGAGGCGGGCCGAGAGGCGCCTTCAGGAAAAGGCCGAAGACCTCGACTATGTGCGGGCAGAGCTTGCCTTGAGGCGTGCTATCGCCCGCTTGAAGGCGGCGGCGTGGGAGGGAAAGAAGGTCTGAGCGAACGCAGAGCCGGTCTGGAAATGGCCTGGGGCGAGAGAGCTCCAGGCTTTTGGCTTCTTTTAGAAAAACCTCCTCTCGAACAGGCTGCGCCAGCGGCAAAACCGATGGCGGTGGCGGTGGCGCCGGCGCCCTGCCTCTCCGGCTTCCTTCACCACCTCGATCTGTCTACCTGTCTCCCTGTCGATGGCAAACTGAGCGTGTCCGACCTGGATGACGAGCGTTGGAAACTTCTGGAGGAGCCTTGCCTGGAGCCCAGGATAGATCCCCAAGGCGAGGAGCTTCCTTGCTTTGTCCCAGTCCCCGCCGGTGTCAAACGCCACGATCCTGCAGCATTCCCCTGCCTCCAGCTGGTCGAGCCTCAACGTCTGGTTGCTTTCAAGATCCTTTTTCTTCTCATCGCTGCCTTTAGCCATCTGATCACTCCCGGTGTTCTTGCAACTTCGTAGCCGCAGCGGGGGCACTTCAGCCTGCCGCAAGCTGGCTGCAGGGGGCAGGAACCGCAGCCCGGAACGGCCTCTTCCTCGGTGAATTCCAGCCCGCAGAAAGGGCAGGTGATCACGGGCTCACCCCCAGCAGCGAGAGGAGATGGAAGAGGGTAAAGCCTGAGCATAAAGCGGCCAAGAGGGTGAATGCTGCTATCGCCAGGGCCGTCTTGGCGCCTCTTTCCTTGACCATCATGATGAACTGGGCGATGCACGGGACGAAGAGGGTCAGTGTGACTGCTGCCACAACCAGCTGGATCCCTGTGAGGCTACCTCTGTGGTAGAGGTCGAAGAGCCCCGCCGCCCCGTAGTCCCTCCTGAAGAAGCCGAACAAGAAGACGTAGGCGGTCTCTGGCGGCAAGCCGAGGAGCCCCATCACGGGAGCCAGCGCTTTCAGCAAGAGGTCGAAGGCCCCGGAAAGCTCGCCTATCCAGATCAAGACGCTTGCCAGGACGAAGAGGGGGAGCACCTCCAGAAAATACCAGAGCATCCGGGTATACGTCTTCGCCAGGACGTTGCGCAGGCGCGGCAGCCTCATGGGGGGCAGCTCCATGAAGAACGAGGGACCCTCTCCGGGCAGGAGCCTGGCGCTTAAGAAACCGACCAGGAGGAAGACCAGGAGAATGAAGGAGAGCCATATAGCCATCGCCTTCGGTCGGCTGGAAAGGATGCCTAGGATCACCCCCAGCTGTGCTGAGCAGGGGACAGCCAAGGCGAGCAGGAGCGTGGAGATCACCCTCTCTTTTGTCGTCTCCAGCGTGCGGGTTACCATCGTCGCCATTGTGTCGCAGCCGAAGCCGAGCGCCAGAGGGATCACCGCCCTCCCGCTCAGCCCGAGGAACTTGAAGAGGCGGTCGACAAGCGCTGCCAGCCTCGGAAGGTAGCCGGAGTCCTCGATGACGGCGAAGAAGAGGAAAAACGCCCCGACTATCGGGAGGACGATGGCTATGGCGTACCTCAGGGCCAACGTGAGGATCCCGTAGTCCCCTGCCAGCAGGCTTTGCAGGGCAGGCAGCGGTATGTGGTGCTCTGCCCAGGCGTTGATGTGAGGGGTGATGGCCTTTTCGTAGGCGGTTTCCAGCCAGTTTACGAGCGTCCCTCCTCCAAACCCCCCGACGAAGCGGTAGAGGCCGAAGTAGAGGACGAGGATGAGAATCGGAATCCCGGTGATGGGATTCAGCGTCAGCCGGCTGAGCAGCTCGCCCCAGTTCGTTATTCCCCGAGGGTTCTCTGTTACTGTTTCCAGGCAGATGGCCGACACCTTCTCCTGGCGCTGCCTCCCGATCAGAAGGGCCAGCGGTGTCCCGGCCGCTCTTTGCGCTTCGGCAATGACCTCTTTTATTTTGGGGTAGTTCGCAGGGTCGCTGTTTTCTACCAGTTCCTCGATCTCCCGGTCACCCTGGAGCAGAAGCAGCGCTATGCTGCGTTTGGTGAGGGGG
>JBNATO010000023.1:0-14285 GCA_049701555.1 Thermacetogeniaceae bacterium
TTTTGGCTCAGCTCCCTTGTCAGTTCGGCTACCTGCTTTTTCAGTTCCTGATTCTCTTTCTTCAAGGCAGCTACCTCAGCAGCATCTGCTGCAGCCTGCTTCTTTGTTTTCCCAACGCTTATAAGCTTATTTACCGCCGGGATCTTTTTGATCACACCCTTGGGATCGATCCACCCTGTCGTGACAGCAGCGGCGATGCCTCCGATCAAAATGATGAACACGCATGCAATAACCACTATCTTCTTAGAGCTACCCGCGGGACTCATTGGAAAGGCTCCTCCTGCTTTCTGAAGAAGGAGATCAGTCCTACTTCATCGATGTTCCTTTGCTCCTCTCGGAGAAACTCCTGGTAATAAGCCTGCCATCTTCTGGTATACAAGCGCTCCAGAAGTTTCCTTTCCTTTTGGACTTTGAGCACTTCTAGCTGCCTTCTTTCAAGCTCGGCTCTTGCTTCTTTCAATACTGCTTCCTGCTGAATTTCCTGCGCTTTTTGGTATTCTAGAAAGCAGCCGATGATCCCGATGAAAATCGGATCTACTTCTCCTATCAGCGATTGCCTCATTTGCTCCAAGGCGCTATGGAACTTTCTTCGAATAGACTCCATTATCTCCAGCTGTTTCTGGTATGATTGCTGAGCTTCTGCAAGGTAAATGCGCTGCAAACCTTCTTCTTGGCGTTTTAAATCTAAATATTTCTGCAGCCGGAAACGGAAGCGCTTCAAACTCAAGCCTCCTCTTTTTAACAGCACGCGAAGAGCTGTTGTAGCGTCTCCTCAAATGAATAACACTCATTGATCCCTTGTTGCAGAAGGGCCCGGCACCCTTCGATCAAATCGATGGCCTCATCGATCCTCGGATTGGTGCCTTTCTTATAGGCACCGATTTCAATAAGATCCTTTGCTTCCTTATACGTAGCCAGGATGCTCTTGAATCGCGCTACCTTGGCTTGGTGTTCGGGCGTGACTATATCCAGCATCACTCTGCTGACAGAATTCAGGACATCGATCGCGGGGTAGTGGTTTTCTGCCGCCAGCTCTCGAGACAGTATGATGTGGCCGTCTAGCGTTCCCCTGACAGCGTCCGTTATCGGCTCATTGAGATCATCACCTTCTACCAGAACGGTATATAGGCCAGTTATTGTTCCGCTTTTCGAAGTTCCTGCTCTTTCGAGCAGCTTGGGAAGCAAGGCAAAAACTGACGGTGTGTAACCCCGCGTGGCAGGGGGCTCCCCCACTGCCAGACCAACTTCTCGCTGCGCCATCGCAAACCTTGTTACCGAATCCATCATCAACAGCACGTCTTTCCCTTGATCTCGAAAGTACTCTGCAATTGTAGTTGCTACCAGGGCACCTTTTAAGCGCACTAGAGCAGGTTGGTCCGAAGTAGCAGCGACGACAACAGACCGCGCAAGGCCATCCTCTCCAAGCTCTTTTTCTATAAACTCTCTGACTTCTCTGCCGCGCTCGCCTATTAGCGCTATTACGTTGACGTCAGCCTTTGTGTTCCGGGCGATCATCCCCAACAGAGTGCTCTTTCCTACTCCGCTTCCCGAAAAGATCCCCAGCCGCTGTCCCTTCCCGCATGTGAGAAGACCATCGATAGCTTTGACTCCTAGGGGTAAAATCTCTTGAATTCTCTTTCTCTCGAGAGGATTTCTGGTCTCCGCGATAACTGGGCGCCACTCATCGAACTCGATCGGACCTTTTCCATCTATGGGCTTTCCCAACCCATCTAAGACGCGCCCGATCAGATCTGAGCTGACTCCAATTTTGAAGACATCTCCAGTGGCTACAACCCGACAACCCGGGCCAACTCCTCTGATCTCCTGTAAAGGCATGAGGATGGTGCGCTTTTCTCTGAAACCGACGATTTCTGCTGGGACACGGCCAAATGAGGTGAACAGATAGCAGAGTTCTCCTACATTTCCTCGAGGGCCCTCCGCTTCCACCGTAAGGCCGATGATTTGGACGACTTTACCCCAGTATTTTATAGGTTCATATCCCTCTAAGCGGCGGTAATATTTTTCTAGACAGATCACCCTGAGAGCACCTCGAAGAGTTCATGTGCGATCTCTTTGAGCTGTCCTTCAACTGTCCCATCCAAGGTTCCATATGGTGTCTCCAAGAGACATCCTTTATGGATGCTGTTATCAACTTCTATACGAATCATTTTTTGACCGGCTTCAGATAGCAAGTTCGATATTTCTTCATAGTCGCCTGGAGGTACTTTTAGAATAATATCGCTGGTTTCTGTAGCCCGCTCAAGAACAGCGTTCACAAGATTTCTGATCTGTTCTGGAAATAGCTTAAGCTCGGCATGGACGACTTGCCTAGCGAGATACACAGCCAGCTGCAACAGCTTCGGCTCCATCTCCTTGACCAAATTTCTCCTTTCTTCTTCCAGCTTGGCCATGGCTGCTGCAGCTTCTTGCTTCATCTTTTCTCTATCTTCGTCGAGAGCTTTTTGCCCCGCGATGAAGCCTTCCTCATAACCGGTTTTGAATGCTTCCTCTCTCAACTGCTCTATCTCTGCTTTCTTTTCTTCGATGATTCTGTCAGCTTCTGCTCTGGCAGCAGCAATAATCTCCTCTGCTTTCAACCTCGCTTCTCTTAGAATTTCCTCTGCTCTTTTGGCTGCCGCAGCGATGATTTCCCCTTCTTTTCCAGAGAATTCAACCTTGTGCTCTTTATGGCCGTTTTCTTCCCTTTGTGCATTCGTGGCGGGGCTGCTACTCCACTGGTGGCTGATTTTTCGGGGAAAAGATACTACCAAGCGGGTAGCTTTGATGACTTTAGACAATGATTTCGTCCCTCCCGCCTCTTGTGATGAAGATCTGTCCCTGCTCCTCGAGTCTTCTGATCACAGCTACAATCCTCTGCTGCGCGTCCTCAACATCACGCAAGCGAACAGGCCCCATGTACTCGATGTCTTCTCTCAGCATCTGGGCTGCCCGCTTCGAGATGTTGTTTTCAATCTTCTTCATCACCTCTTCGCTGGCACCTTTCAGGGCTAGAGCAAGGTCATGGGAATCAACTTCTCTCAGCACAAGCTGTACGGCACGGTCGTCGAGCTGCACTATGTCTTCAAAGACGAACATCCGTTTCTTCACTTCTTCTGCCAGCTCAGGGTCTTGTACCTCTAGAGTTTCGATGATTGTTTTTTCTGTAGCCCGGTCAACTCTGTTCAAGATTTCGACCAAGGAGTTGACACCGCCGGCCTTTGTATAGTCCTGAGTTACTACGGTGGAGAGTTTCCTCTCCAGAACCTTTTCTACCTCACGCAAAATCTCAGGGGATGTGCGGTCCATCAATGCTAACCTTCTTGCAACCTCAGCTTGGCTTTCTGCAGGGAGGGCCGATAGCACCGATGCTGCTTGCTCCGGGTCCATATAAGCCAGGATCAGCGCAATTGTCTGAGGATGTTCCCCCTGTAGAAAGTTGAGTAGTTGAGACGGGTCCGCCTTTCTGATGAAATCAAAAGGGCGCACCTGCAGAGATGCTGTCAGCCGGTTGATTATTTCTGCTGCTTTCTGAGCACCGAGAGCCTTCTCCAGGATCTCTCGGGCATAATTTATTCCCCCCTGAGTGATATACTCATTTGCTAAACACATCTGATAGAACTCTTGAAAGACCTCGTCTCTTTTTTCAGGGGGCACCTTTCTGATGTTGGCTATCTCTAGAGTAAGCTGTTCTATTTCTTCTTCCTGTAGGTGTTTAAAGATTTGTGCCGAGATCTCCGGCCCAAGCGAGATCAACAGGATCGCAGCCTTCTGTTTTCCCGTTAGCGTCTTCAATCGGCCTTCACCTCGAGTCTTCATTCAGCCATGTTCTCAGCAACTGGGCAACTTCTCTTGGGTTCTGTTTTATCAAGTTTTGGATATACTCCATTATCCTGGCTTTTTCTTTTTCTTCAGGCGATAATTCCTCTTCTCTCGTCGCTAGCACCTCTTCGAGCGATATGGCTGGCCCAGCAAGGTATCCGGTTTCTTCCGCACGGCGCCGCCTTCTCACTATTAGCCAAGCGGTCAGCGCCAGAACCAGCAATGCTCCTATAGCCATCCCAACCTTTAGCACCTGCTCCCTATGCCTGGCTGCTTCCATTTCTTTCGCCATCTGCTGAGAAAGGCTCGTATTGAATGGCATGCTTGCTACTGTCAGATTATCCCTGCGGTTTGGATCAATTCCTGCAGCAGCTGTAACCAGATCCTCGATTTCTCTTTGCTTTAGAGGATCCATTTGGCCGTCAACTAAAACTGCAACCGAAAGCTGTTTTATCTTTCCTGGAGCCACGATCCTATGCTCAGTGCTCTTATCAACTTCATAATTTGTGGTCTTTTCTGTCTTCTGGTATTGGCCTCCTGCCTGAACACCCTGTTGAGCATACTGCGGAATGTTTGTGGGTGTTCCAGCTGCTCCTTGAGGGTTGGCGGCTCCTGTAGAAATTTCTTCCGTCTGCTGCTGGCTTCTAATCTGTTTATCGCCGTAGGTTTCGCTGCTTATCTCTACCTGATCGAAGTCGAGAACTGCGTTGACTCTGACGACTACCTTGCCTTGGCCGACGACTCTTTCCAGCATCGACTGCACGGATTTTTCTAGTTGTCTCTCATATTCCTGCTGGAGTTGCATCTGAGTTGCTGTTAACTTCGACGTTTGGGATGCTCCTTGGCCGCTCACGCCTTCTGACAAGACGTTGCCCTCTGTATCCACTACTGTGACATTTTCTGGTTTCAGCCCCTCAACGCCCGCTGCGACGAGGCGCATGATCCCTTCTACCTGTTGTGGCTGCAATTGGTACCCTGGCCGCAATTTGAGCAAGACAGCTGCTGTTGCTTCCTTCTCCTCTTCGACGAACAGCGATGGCTCAGGGACGACTATGTGAACACGGACATCCTCCACTCCATCCAACCGGCGTATGGTTCTTTCCAGCTCACCCTGCAAAGCTATCAGATATCTAGTTTTTCTCTCGCTCTCCGTTTCCCCAAAGCGTGTCTGGTTCAAACTCTCAAAACCGACACTGCCACCTTTAGGGAGCCCTTGGGTGGCTAATTCAAGGCGGAGTTCATATTTTTGGGATTCTGGCACCAGTATCGTGCTGCCATCGTCGCTCAATCGGTAAGCCACTTTCTTATCTTTTAACTGCTCAACAATTGCTGCAGCGTCCTGTTGGTCGAGATTTGTATAAAGTGGGACAAATTTTGGTCTGCTGGCGATCACAGATAGATAGACTGCTAACAAAAAGATCAGCGCAACTCCTCCGACAAACAAAAACCGCTGTTTTTTATCGAGTTTTTTCCATCGTTCAAGCAAAACTTCCTTGTATCTTAGCAGGGCGTCTCTGACCAATTCTTTCTAACCCCATTGCTTAAAGTTGGAGTCGCATGATTTCCTGATAAGCCTCAACAAGTTTATTCTGAATTTGTGTGAAAAATTCCAAGGCTAAAGACGCCTTTTCCATTGCGATAACCACATCATGAAAGCTACTCGCTTTCCCCAGAGCAATCTCTTCAACTTTCTTTTCGGCATCTCGCTGGAGATCGTTTACCTCGTTGAAGGCTTGCTTCAAGAATTCCACAAAGGGAATTCCATCTGCTGTCTTCTTTTTTTCGGTTGTGTTTTCGCTTAGATAACCTGACTGAGATACCGATGTTGTAAACAAAGGACCCATCTGAATGCCCCTTTCATTCTAGAGGTTTACCTGCGCCCGATGTCCAACGCTCTATTGCACATCTCCTTAGAGGCGTTTAGAGCGGTGACGTTGGCTTCATAGGCCCTTGTGGCATCTATCAGATCAACCATTTCCTGCACCACATTCACATTTGGCATCATGACATACCCTTCTGCATTAGCATCAGGATGATCAGGGTTATAGACCATTGGGAACGGGCTGGGATCCTCTGTTATTTCCTTGACTTTGACGCCACCCCAGCTGTTTATGAACCCGTTCAAGACCGCATTAAAATCCACATTGTTTGCTTCAAAGACGACGCGCTTGCAGCGATAGGGAATAGGCCGTCCGTTTTGGTCTACTTGGCCTGATCTGGTGGTTTCTGCATTAGCGATGTTGCTCGCAATAACGTCCATCCTCACGCGCTGAGCGGTCAAGCCGCTTCCGCTGATCTCTAATCCAGTAAAAAGCCCCACTTGCTAGCGCCTCCCTCCTGTGATCGCTGTGCGCAGCATTCCCAGCTGATCGGACATCAGCCGAGTCAGCAGATTGTACATGAGCACAGTTTCCGCTTGCAGCGCCATCTCGTATTCGAGATCGACATTGTTTCCATCATTTCTGACACTCGTGTTGTTCGGCTGAACAACCATTAGCTTAGATGCTCCTCTCGTGCTTCCAGCTAAATGCCGACTATTTGTTCTCTTCAGAGAAATGTCAAAAGTTTTTGTCACTTCCTGATTGAAGATGACATCCCATCTCTTATATTGTGGAGTGTCGACATTTGCGATGTTGTTGGCGATCACCTGTTGCCGGAGCCAATTGGCGTCCAACATGTTCTGGAGCAGAGATATTACGGGCTCCCCCAATTTATTCCACATTTATCGCACACCTTCCTGAGTCGCTACATTTTCTCATATTATATCAGATCATATCAAAACCTGTAATTCGAGGTAATCTGCGAAATTCCTCCTAAATTCTTAATAAAAAACGACCACAAAAGATATGTGGTCGTTTTTAAACCTTTCAACCAAGCCCTCTAATATAAATAAAAAGGTCCTATTTGATATTAAATTAAATGCTTCTCGTAGTCTTTTGCCTTTGTTTCTGGTTCCAACGCATTTTTCCCAATTCTTCGAGGAGACTGTCGTTGAGTATCCTTATAAAAGTTCCTTTCATCCCCAATGACTTTGCCTCTATAACTCCTGCGCTTTCAAGCTTGCGCAGAGCATTGACGATGACGGAGCGGGTAATTCCCAGTTTATCTGCGATCTTACTTGCAACCAGCAACCCCTCAGTGCCGCCCAATTCGGAGAAGATGTGCCCTGCAGCTTCCATTTCAGAAAAAGAGAGCGTTCCGAGCGCGATCTGAACAGCTGCTTTCTTCTTAGTGTCCGACTCAACGCGCTCGTTCTTAATGCGCATGATCTCGATCCCGACCACGAGGGCACCGTCTTCAGCTAAAACCAACTCCTCTGGAGTCATATCAGCACCCGATTTGGTCAGGATCATCGTTCCTAAGCGCTCTCCGCCCCCATAAACGGGAACAATCGTTTTTCTTCGCTCACTTAACTGGCATCTCTCGCTGGGATTAAAGATACAACAACCAGAAGTATCCTTAATATTTTCTTCTGTTTCTTTGATCATAAGAAGCTGTTGGTTATAGCTCTCAGGGAAACATTCGCAATGAAAAAGGACATCAGAAATTGCAGGGCAGCTGTATCCTTCGACAAAGTGATAGGCGAGTATCTTCCCGCGCCTGCCCACAAGATAGATGTTAGCACCAATGTTATCACCTATGACCTGTGCCAGTAACTTGAAATCTATCTCGTTCTGAACGCTTTGGATCAGCTTATTTATGTTGCGAGCCCTTTGCAAAAGGGTATTCATTTTGCTCCCCTCCGCGTCGACCTTTAAAGGATGTACCTGCTCAGGTCTTCGTCCTTCACAATTTCACTCAACCGCGAAATTACATACTCCCTGTCGATTACAATTTTACCCTGTGGCAGATCTGGTGCTTCAAAGGAGATGTCTTCTAGCACCTTTTCCATCACGGTGTGGAGGCGCCGGGCTCCGATGTTTTCAGTGCGCGCGTTTACAAGGTAGGCGATCTCCGCTAGTTCCTCAAGGGCATCCTTCGTGAACTCAATCTCTATGCCCTCGGTGCGCAGCAGCTCTGTGTACTGCTTTATCAGAGAATTATCCGGTTCTGTCAAAATTTTCAGGAAATCCTCTTTACTCAAGGGCTCTAGCTCTACCCTGATGGGAAAACGTCCTTGAAGCTCTGGGATTAAATCCGACGGTTTAGCAATGTGGAAAGCACCAGCTGCAATAAAAAGGATATAATCCGTCTTTACTGGACCATACTTTGTCATGACCGTAGTCCCTTCGACGATGGGAAGGAGATCTCGCTGTACACCCTCACGAGAAACATCGGGGCCTGTGCTATGTTCCCTCGCTGCTATCTTGTCGATCTCATCGATGAAGATTATTCCGCTCTGCTCGGTACGCTCAATAGCCTCAGATATTACCTCATCCATATCGATAAGCTTTTGAGCTTCTTCCTGTGCCAGGATACGCCTTGCTTCTTTTATTTTGACCCGTCGCTTCTTTTTTTTCTTAGGCAGTATGCTCCCCAATACGTCTTGTAGGTTGAGTCCCATTTCTTCTATGCCGCCGAGAGTGAATACTTCCAGCATTTGAGGGTGTTTTTCTTCTACTTCTATTTCGATGTATGCCTCTTCCAACTCCCCATTTTTCAGCTTATCGGCCACTACCTGGCGCTGGTACTTCTTTTCACTTGTCAATTCGTTGTCATCGTCTCTTTGAGATGGCTGTTTTACACCAAATTCTTCAAAGAGGAGATCAAAGGGTGTCTTTTGGATTCTTTTGCTGCGAGGTGAAGGGCACAGAATTTCTACTATGCGTTCTTCAGCCAGTTCCTCTGCTTTATCAGCAACCGAAGCAATTTTTTCATTTTTTACCATTCTTATAGCAACCTCTACCAGATCCCGAACAACCGATTCAACGTCTCGCCCTACATACCCAACCTCGGTAAATTTTGTCGCCTCAACTTTTATAAAAGGAGCGTTAACCAGTTTGGCCAATCGTCTGGCGATCTCTGTCTTTCCTACTCCTGTGGGGCCTATCATTATGATGTTTTTAGGCATGATTTCATCTCTCATTTCAGGAGGCAGAAGACGCCTTCTGTATCTGTTCCTCAAAGCGATAGCTACGGCTTTCTTTGCTGCTTGTTGGCCAATAATATAACGATCTAACTCCGCAACAATTCGCCTTGGTGTTAACTCCTTCATCTTTCTCTCCTTCACAATCTTTCTACTGTAATGAAGTTATTAGTGTAAACACATATTGATGCCGCAATCTCTAAGGCTGCTTTGACGATATCAGCTGCGTTAAGGGTGGTGTATTGAACCAATGCCCGAGCTGCTGCCAGAGCATATGGTCCACCGGAACCCACTGCGGCAATTCCATCATCCGGTTCAATGACCTCGCCGCTCCCGGAGATGATAAGAAGATGTTCCTTGTTCATCGCTACGAGCATGGCTTCAAGGCGCCGTAAATATCTGTCAAGGCGCCAATCACGAGCAAGCTCTACAGCGGCGCGCAAGATATTGCCTCGAAATTCTTCCAGCTTGCGCTCAAATTTATCAAAAAGCGTAAGTGAATCCGCTACAGACCCGGCAAACCCCGCTAGAACCTGGTTGTTGTAGAGCCTGCGCACTTTGCAGGCCCGCTCTTTAATTATCGTGTTATTGCCAAATGTTACTTGACCGTCACCTCCTAGCGCAGCTTCTCCATCTCGCTTAACAGCAATGATTGTTGTTCCTATAAACAATGAGAGAACCCCTTTCCTTATCTTTATTCTTTTGGGAGTTTTGCTCTTGGATGAGCGTTTTCGTAGACTGTTTTGATCTTTTCACCTGAGACATGAGTATAAATCTGAGTGCTTGATAACCTTGCATGACCTAGTAACTCTTGTACAGAGCGCAGGTCTGCCCCTCCATCAAGAAGATGGGTGGCAAAGGTATGACGCAGGACATGCGGTGATAGGTTCCTCGTAGGGTTAATCTCTTTTAAATACTTGGTTATAATCCCATAGACACCTCGTTCGGTCAAGCGCTTCCCTCTATAGTTAACAAAAAAAGGCTCATTTCTATCTGGGCACGAATTCCCTGTGATTTTTGGCCTTGCCTTTTCATAATACAAGAACAGAGCTTCCTCTGCTCTCCTACCAAATGGTACAATTCTCTCTTTTTTCCCTTTCCCCTTGACCAAGACGCTGCGCAGTGAGAAATTGACATCTCCTATGTTTATCCGGACGATTTCTCCAATCCTTAAGCCTGAACTATAAGACAATTCTAGCATCGCTCGATCGCGGATACCTAGGATGCCATTGTCCGGCCATTTATCTAAAAGCGAATTGATTTCATGAATATAGAGGAATTGCGGTAACCTTCTCGAGCCCTTTGGTGTACGAACTAATCTCATAGGATTTTTCTCGATTGCTCTTTGCTGGAGAAGATATCTGAAAAAAGAACGCAGGCAGACCACACGCCTTGCGATAGTGTTCCTAGCATACCCTGAGGAATACATGTACGAGAGATATTGGCGCACATCTCTTGTTTCAATTTGGCCGACATCAGAGATCTGAGCAACGGTTTTTAGGAATTTTATGAAGTGCAGGAGGTCCGATTCATAGTTGATCAAGGAGTTTTCACTCAAGTTTCTATGAGACCTTAGATAATCGAGAAAGAGTTGACAGTATATTTCCAGCTTTTCCATGGTCCAATCCTCTTCTGCTAGAATGCTAGCATACTACAGAGGCTTCTGCAAGCTATCACTATCTAAATTTTCCAGAAATTTAGACCAACTTTTTAGAGCATTCTCAACAAGAAATTTATTTTTATAGCGACGAGGAAGGCGAGTCGATGGTTGAGGAAAAAGGCCAAAAGTAATATTCATCGGTTGAAAATCTGAGCTTGCCGATGTAGAGACATACCAGCAAAGGGCGCCATGAGCTGTCTCGGGAGGAGGTGTCAGCGGATGCTTTTTTAACGCGTAGCGAGCGCTGTTGATTCCAGCTATCAATCCAGTCGCTGCTGATTCCACATAACCCTCGACTCCAGTGAACTGCCCAGCACAAAATATGCCGGGATCTAGCCGCATTTGAAGCGTTGGGAGTAGAAGCTTAGGCCCCTTGATAAAGGTGTTTTTGTGCATTACTCCAAAGCGGACGAACTCTGCATTTTCCAAACCTGGTATCATCCTGAAAACGCGCTTCTGTTCTCCCCATTTTAACTGAGTCTGAAAACCCACCATATTATAAATGGTTCCTTCCCTGTTGTCTTGGCGCAACTGAACCACTGCATAAGGTTCTTTGCCTGTCCGCGGATCGATCAGCCCTACAGGTTTGAGCGGCCCGTAGCGCATGGTGTCAACACCTCTCCTTGCCATGACCTCGATGGGGAGGCACCCTTCGAAGAAAAGATTCTTTTCGAACGCGTGTGGTTCATGGACTTCCGCATTGACCAAAGCTTCCCAAAAGCGCAAATACTCTTCCTTGTTCATTGGCGCATTAAGATACGCTGGATCACCTTTACCGTAGCGCGATCCCGCAAACAATTTTTCCATATTAAGGGATTCCTTTGTCACAAGAGGTGCTGCTGCATCGTAGAATGAGAGATATTCTTCCCCTGTCAGCTCAGCGATGCTCTTTGCTAAAGCAGGAGAGGTGAGGGGACCGCTCGCGATGACAAGAGGTCTTTCCTCAGGCAGCTCCTTTACCTCTTCTCGTATCAGGGTGATCCGTGGATTTTTCATGATGGCCTCAGTTACAGCCTCGGCAAATGCAGTTCTGTCCACCGCAAGAGCTCCGCCTGCAGGAACAGCTGTCTTATCAGCACATTCCATTATCAATGAGTGAGCCATGCGCATTTCTTCCTTTAGCAATCCCACTGCGTTCTGTAGTGAATTTGAGCGCAGGGAGTTGCTGCAAACCAATTCTGCAAGTAGATCTGTGTGGTGAGCAGGGGTCTGCTTGACGGGTCGCATCTCATAGAGGATAACTTCTGCACCTAGTCTGCTTGCTTGCCATGCCGCTTCGGATCCCGCCAACCCTCCCCCAATGATAATGACTGTTGCCATCACTTCACCTCAGCTTTCTCAGGGAGTTCGTCTTCTTCGTAAGTTCTCTCGCAGACAGGACAAGTGAGTTTTCTTTTGGAGCGCCCGTGATATATTAGGAAGTGACCGCACTCAGGACACTCATGTTGTGACGGCTCATCCCATAAGAGGAATTCACAATCTGGATAGTTTATGCATCTATAGTACTTTTTACCTCGCCGAGTCTTGCGTACCACTATTTTTCCTCCGCAGCGAGGGCAGAAGATCCCTGTTTCTTCATAATATGGCTGTGTATAGCGGCATTCAGGAAAACCAGGGCAAGCAAGAAATTTGCCATATTTACCCTGTTTTATTACCAAATTGCGACCGCAATTGGGGCATTTTTCCTCGCTGAGTTCTTCTCCTACTTCGATCACACCGATAGCAGCTTCGGCATATTCGAGATCTCTTTTAAACGGTTGGTAAAATTCGGCTACCACTTCCTGCCAAGATTTTTGTCCCTCTTCGATCTGATCAAGCTTTTCTTCCATTCCTGCGGTAAAGTCTACATCGATGATCTTGGGGAAGTATTCCTTCAACAGATCCACGACAATACAACCCAATTCGGTTGGGTAAAGATATTTATCTTCTTTCACGACGTAGCCGCGGCTTTGAATGGTTGCGATGATAGGAGCATAAGTGCTCGGTCGTCCTATTCCGTTTTCTTCAAGGGTTTTTACTAAACTAGCCTCCGTATAGCGAGGGGGTGGCTGGGTAAAGTGTTGCTTAGGCACTAATTCTTCAAGAATGAGTTTTTCCCCCTCTGTAAGCTCTGGCAACAAGGAATCGCCTTCCTCCTCGGTTTCTGTATAGACCTTCAAGAAGCCAGGAAAGCAAAGCACAGAACCGGAGGCACGGAAGATGTAGTGCCCTGCCTCTATGTCTACGGTAGTCGCATCGTATATTGCGGAACTCATTTGGCTGGCTATAAAACGCTCCCAGATGAGTTTATAGAGTCTATACTGGTCTTTTGTGAGAAAAGGACGGACGCTTTCCGGGTGTCTTTCTATAACTGTTGGCCGAATTGCTTCATGCGCCTCTTGTGCCATACGCCCTGATTTATATTGCGGGGGTTTTTCCGGCAGATATTCGGCACCAAAAGTGTTTTCGATATATATTCTGGCAGAGCGTTGTGCCTCTTCTGAGATCCTTGTGGAATCTGTTCGCATATAAGTGATCAAACCGACAGTGCCTTCTTCTCCTAGATCAAGACCTTCGTAAAGCTGCTGTGCGATCAGCATTGTTTTCTTGACAGGAAAATTGAGCTTTTTACTCGCTTCCTGCTGCAGCGTGCTTGTTGTAAACGGTGGCAGGGGGTTTCGCTTCCTTTGGCGCTTGACTATCTTAGTTATAATGAATTCTGCTGTTTTTAACTCCTCAATAACTCGATTAACGTCATCCTCTTTTGCAAGGGAGACCTTTTCTTCTCCTCTGCGGAACAGATTGGCTTCGAAAACCCCATTCTTTCCCTTTAGGCGGGCTGTAAGAGTCCAGTATTCTTCAGGCTTAAAATTCCTGATCTCTTCTTCTCGGTCGCATATCAGACGTACAGCGACAGATTGGACGCGGCCTGCGCTTAGCCCCCTTTTGATCTTTCTCCAAAGGAGGGGGCTTAGGTTGTATCCTACCAGGCGATCGAGGACGCGCCTCGCCTGTTGAGCGTTGACACGGTTCAAATTAATTGGATGCGGCTGTTTTACAGCTTCTTCAAGGGCTTTTTTCGTGATTTCGTGAAACTCGATTCTACAGGGAGTTTCGGGAGGAATATCCAAGATATTGCCCAAATGCCAAGCAATTGCTTCTCCCTCTCGATCTGGGTCAGGGCCCAACAGAACCTTGTCTACCTTTTTTGCTGTTTCTTTTAACTCCTTGATCACCTCGCCTTTTCCTCTAATGGTGACATATTTAGGCGCAAAAGAATTCTCTATGTCAACACCGAGTTGGCTCTTGGGTAGGTCGCGGACATGTCCCATCGATGCCTTGACAAGATATTTGTTACCTAAAAGCTTAGAAATAGCGCGTGCTTTTGCGGGAGACTCTACGATAACGAGCACTTTTGCCATTCATTTTCACCCTTTTTTACTGTATTCTTGACTAACGACGGGGAGAATCTGCAGAGATATAATAATCTCCATTTAGCCTCTTTGCAAGACCTTTAAGCTCAAGGAGCGTCAATATACTCCCAACAAGTGAAATTGGCAACTGTGTAAGTTTCGCCAGTTGATCAATATGAATTGCATCAAGGCTTAAGTACTTGTAGACCTCTGCTTCTTGTAGCGGCAAATCAATCTTCTTAGAAGAACTTTCTCTTAAATCTTCGGTGGCGGATGTATTTAATCTCAAGTAGGGGTACTCAGAAATTATGTCTTCAGCACTTTCTACGAGCTTGGCTCCCTGCTTTATCAGATTGTTTGTACCACGGCTTTGGGGGTTAGTGACATT
>JBNATO010000024.1:0-14241 GCA_049701555.1 Thermacetogeniaceae bacterium
GGCTTGCTGATACGCTTCAGTCCGGTGATAACCTTTTGCTTGTTCGGCCCATACTTCAGGTATATGCGCAATATACCCTGCTTCCCATCGTCTATCACTTCATAGTTGCGGATGAAACCCTCGTTTTTTAGGATCTCAGCCAAACCCTTCTTCATCTTGGAAGCAGGAACCTCAACGTGATCTTTATAGACCATGTTCGCGTTGCGTATCCTCGTCAGGAAATCCGCAATCGGATCCGTCATCATATCTCTTCACAACCTCCTCCGTGCCGCATTACCAGCTCGCTTTGACTACTCCCGGTATCTGGCCCTTATGGGCGAGATTCCGGAAGCAGATGCGGCACATTCCAAATTTGCGCAAATAGGCCCTAGGTCTGCCGCAGAGACGACAGCGGTTATAGGCACGAACCTTGAACTTTGGCGGTCGCTGTTGCTTAGCAATTAAGGCTTTCCTAGCCACTCATTTCCCTCCTCGTGCTCTGATTTTGGGCGAACTACGAAACCTCACGGAAAGGCATCCCCATATAGCGGAGCAGTTCTCTGGCTTCTTCATCGGTCTTTGCAGTCGTCACTATGGTGATATCCATCCCGCGGATCTTGTCGATCTTGTCATAGTCGATCTCCGGGAAGATCACCTGTTCCCTGAGACCAAGAGTATAGTTACCCCTCCCGTCAAAGGAGCGGGGAGACACTCCTCTGAAGTCACGCACTCGGGGCAGCACTACGTTGACGAGCTTCTCGAAAAAATCGTACATCCTCTGTCCCCGCAGGGTGACTTTGCACCCGATCTTCATCCCAGCGCGCACCTTAAACGCTGCTATAGACTTGCGAGCCTTCGTTATCACTGGCCGCTGCCCTGTTATCTGCGCCAAGTCGTTGACAGCTGCCTCCAAGGCTTTCGGGTTCTGAATAGCCTCGCCTACGCCCATATTGATGACTATCTTTTCAAGCTTCGGCACCTGCATGACGTTCTTGTAGTTAAACCTCTTCATCATCATCGGCACAATCTCTTGGCGGTAGCGCTCCTTCAGCCCCATTGCTGCACCTCCTTTACCAGTGGCTTACTTATCGATGATCTCTCCGCACTTCTTACAGGCCCTGTAGTATTTATCATCCACGAGCTTTTTGGCGATGCGCGTGGGTTGGTTGCACTTGGTGCAAATGAGCATAACATTTGAACTGGCTATCGGGGCCTCTTTCTCGATAATGCCTCCCTGCGGAAGCGCTCGGGTCGGCTTCATATGGCGTTTTACTATGTTCACTCCTTCGACGATCACCCTCTGCTTAGAGGGGATGACCTGCAGCACCTTTCCTCGTTTTCCAGCATCCTTTCCAGTGATCACCAGAACAGTATCGCCTTTCCGCACATGCACCTTATTTCTTCCCAAAAAACTCACCCCCATCTAGAGCACTTCCGGAGCCAGAGAGACTATCTTCATGAAGTCCTTGTCGCGCAGCTCGCGCGCCACCGGCCCAAATATCCGCGTGCCCCGCGGGTTCTTCTGTTCGTTGATGATCACCGCCGCGTTCTCGCTGAACTTGATGTATGAACCGTCTGGCCTGCGGATCTCTTTCTTCGTTCTGATAACAACGGCATATACGACATCACCCTTCTTCACCATTCCGCCCGGTGTGGCCTCTTTTACCGAAGCCACAATGATATCGCCAACCGAGGCGTAGCGGCGGTTGGAGCCTCCTAAAACCCGGATACACATCAGTTTCTTCGCGCCTGTATTGTCACCAGCTTTAAGCATTGTCTGCGGTTGGATCATCGTCGCTTTCCTCCTCTAGCAAAACAATCCCTTTTTCTCCAGCACGCTTCAGGATCTCGGTAACCCTCCACCTCTTTTCCTTGCTCAAGGGGCGGGTTTCCATGATCCTGACAACATCGCCTATACGGCAGGAATTGTTCTCATCGTGAGCCTTAAACTTCTTCGTCTTTCTTATCGTCTTCTTGTAAAGGGGATGCCGCACCATCGTCTCTACTGCAACAACAACTGTCTTATCCATCTTGTCGCTCACGACAACCCCTACGCGCGTCTTACGCTGGCCTCTTGTCTGCGTCTCCACGCTCGACACCCCCTATCAACCCCTTCCTGCATTGACCTGTTGCCGCTCGCGCATGATCTCGCGCTCACGCAAGATCGTTTTGGCGCGAGCATAGTCGCGGCGTACTTCGCGAATCCTCATCGGGTTCTCCAACTGACCCGTCGCCAGCTGGAAGCGGAGGCGAAACAGCTCATCTTTTAGATCAACAAGCTTTTGTTTCAATTCCTCATCAGAAAGCTCGCGCAGTTCCTTAGCCTTTTTCACCAGTCTCACCACCCGCTTCAACACGCTTTACAAATTTGCTCTTGATCGGAAGCTTATGGCTTGCAAGGCGCATGGCCTCACGAGCAACCTCTTCCGAAACACCGCCCAACTCGAACATAATCCGCCCAGGCTTTACAACAGCAACCCAATACTCCGGTGTCCCCTTCCCGCTTCCCATGCGGGTCTCAGCTGGTTTGGCAGTCACCGGCTGGTGGGGAAAGATGCGGATCCACAGCTTCCCCCCTCTTTTGACACATCTTGTTATGGCGATACGCGCAGCCTCGATCTGGCGCGCGCTGATCCAACCGGGTTCCAGGGCCTGGAGGCCATACTCACCAAATGCTACCTCTGTTCCCTTCTTCGCCTTCCCGGTCGGGCGGAGCAGGTGCGGCTTTCTGTACTTGACCCTTTTGGGCATCAACATTTAACCCTCTCCTCCTTCCGCCTCAACCTGTTCGTCTCTCTTCGGAACCAACTTCTCCGGGAGCACATCTCCTTTGTAGATCCAAACCTTGACACCGATCTTCCCGTAAGTTGTCAATGCCTCAGCAAACCCATAGTCTATATCCGCACGCAAAGTATGGAGGGGGACCTTCCCTTCGCTGTACCACTCAGTTCGGGCGATCTCAGCACCTGCCAAACGGCCGCTCACGGCTACGCGGATACCCTGGGCTCCCATTCGCATCGCTCTCGTCACCGCCTGCTTCATAGCCCGGCGAAAGGCCACACGCTTCTCGATCTGCGCCGCTATGTTTTCTGCAACCAACTGGGCATCGAGTTCCGGCTTCTTGATCTCGATTATGTTAATGCTAACCTGCTTTCCAGTCAGCTCCTCCAGCTCTTTGCGCAGGTTCTCTACCTCAGCTCCACCGCGGCCGATGACGATCCCGGGCTTGGCGGTATGGATAGAAACGCGCACTCTGTTAGCAGCCCTCTCCAGCTCTATCCTGGAAACCCCTGCAGCATAAAGCTTCTGCTTGATGTATTTGCGCAAGGCTATATCCTCATGCAGCAGCTCGCGGTAATTCTTATCCGCATACCATTTGGACTCCCAATCTTTAATAATTCCCAGGCGTAGCCCATAAGGGTGCACCTTTTGCCCCATCGATCACCCCTCCTTCCGTTCCTCTACTATAACTGTGATGTGACTCGTCCTCTTCCTTCTGAGGTCCGCCCTGCCCCTAGCCCGAGGCTGGATTCTCTTGTAGATCGGCCCTGGATCCACATAGATGCGCTTGATGTATAGTTCGTCCGGATTCATGTTGTAGTTGTGCTCAGCATTCGCGGCAGCAGAACGGATCACCTTTGCGACTGGAAGAGCAGCCCTTTTCGGCAAAAAGCGCAATATCGCCAGGGCTTCAGCCACACTCTTACCCCGAACCAGGTCTACCACCTGCCGCACCTTGCGTGGAGCTATCCAGATGTAGCGTGCCACAGCCCTTGCTTCCACGTGTCCTCACCCCTTCTATTTGAGTGCCGTCGAGCGCTCCGTATGGGCGCCATGGCCGCGGAAGATCCGGGTTGGAGCAAATTCACCCAGCTTGTGCCCGACCATCTCTTCAGTGATATATATGGGCACATGCCTCCTCCCGTCATAGACAGCTATGGTATGGCCTACCATCTCCGGGAAGATCGTAGAGCGCCGCGACCAGGTCTTGATTACCCTCTTCTCGCCTTTTTCGTTCATCTCGATGATCTTTTTTAAAAGCTTCGGATCGCAATAAGGCCCTTTTTTGAGAGAACGGCCCACTCCTCTATTACCTCCTTGACGCCCTTACTTGCGCCGTTTGATGATCAACTTATCAGAGGGCTTATTCTTCTTGCGCGTCTTCACTCCCAAAGCCGGCTTACCCCACGGTGTCACCGGATGCCGCCCGATAGGCGACTTACCTTCGCCACCGCCATGAGGATGGTCAACTGGGTTCATCGCAACGCCGCGCACCGAGGGTCTGATGCCCAACCACCGGCTTCGGCCAGCCTTTCCGATGTTGACATTCTCATGGTCAAGATTTCCGACCTGGCCGACCGTGGCTTTGCACTCCAGATGGATGAGCCGCATCTCGCCGGACGGCAACCTTATCGTAGCAAAATCGCCCTCTTTAGCCATCACCTGCGCTACTCCGCCAGCGGCTCGCACCAGCTTTCCGCCACCGCCAGGCCTCAGCTCAATGTTATGGACCAACGTGCCGACTGGTATATTCCTCAGGGGAAGAGCATTCCCCGGCTTGATATCGGCGTCTGGCCCAGACATCACGGTGTCGCCGACCTTCAATCCAACAGGCGCGAGGATATACCTCTTTTCACCATCGGCGTAGTGCAGCAGGGCGATATTAGCCGAACGGTTAGGATCGTACTCCAGCGAGGCAACTTTAGCAGGTATCCCATCCTTGTCTCGCTTGAAATCGATGATGCGATAGAATCTCTTCACTCCCCCGCCGCGATGGCGCACCGTGATGCGCCCCATGTTGTTGCGCCCGGCCTTCTTGCGCAGCGGCTCCAACAGTGAGCGTTCAGGTTCCACATCGCTAAGCTCATCAAAGGTGAGCACAGTCATCTGGCGCCGCCCTGGCGATGTCGGTTTAAACTTTTTAATACCCATGCTTTCCCTCCTTCCGCAGCCGAGCATCTACTGCTTAAGACAGAAGTTCTTCAAAGATCGGGATCTTGTCACCCGGGCGCAACGTCACTATCGCCTTTTTCCGCTCCGGAGTCAGCCCTACCGACCTGCCAACACGCTTCTTCTTTCCCTTGACGATCATCGTATTCACTGCTAGCACTTTTACATTGAACAGTTCCTCTATCGCCCGTTTTATCTCGATCTTATTCGCCTTTTTGTCGACATAAAATGTGTACTTGTTCTCGTTCTGAGCCAGGTTGACCGACTTCTCCGTGATCACCGGCTTGAGCACGATATCGTGCGGGTTACGCACTCTTCAGCACCTCCCCAACCTTGGCAAGGGTATCCTTCGTCATGATAACCTTGTCAAAAGCTAAGATATCATAGGCGTTGAGCTCGCTCGCCAAGGCGATCCCCACTCCAGGCAGGTTGCGCGCCGCTCTCTCGATAAGCTCATCGCGCTCTGGAAGCACGAGAAGCGCCGACTTCGTCACATCCAGGCTCTTGAGGAGCCTAACCACCTCTTTTGTCTTAGGCTGAGGAAGCCGAATCTCCTCGATCACGATCAGGTCTCCATCCTGAACCCGGCTGGAAAGAGCCGACTTCACAGCCAGGCGGCGCACCTTCTTGGGGAGGGCTTGCTCATAGCTTCTGGGTTTCGGCCCAAAGACGATCCCACCTTTTCGCCAGAGCGGGGAGCGGATGCTGCCTGCTCGAGCACGGCCAGTCCCCTTCTGGCGCCAGGGCTTGCGACCACCGCCCTGCACCTCGCCGCGCGTCTTGGTGGAGGCGGTGCCTCTGCGCCGATTGGCAAGATGCCGCACAACAGCCTGGTGGAGGACATGCTCGTTAACAGGGACGCCGAAGATATCGTCGCTCAGTTCCAGATCCCCAACCCTGACTCCTTCCGCATTGTATAATGCCGCCTTAGGCATTTCCTCTAGCCTCCTTTCCGGCTATCGCACCGAATCTCTGATCAATAGTAAGCCTCTGCGCGGCCCCGGCACCGAACCCTTCACCATAAGCAGGTTGCGGGCAGGGTCGACCTTCATCACCTGCAGATGGAGCACAGAGACTGTCTCTCCACCCATCCTGCCAGGGAGCTTGCGGCCCTTGAAGACACGGGCTGGCCCCTTTGCGCCTAGTGAGCCCGGCCTGCGGTGGTATTTCGAACCGTGCTTCATCGGACCTCTTTGGAATCCGTGCCTCTTGATGCCTCCAGCAAACCCCTTGCCCTTCGAGGTCCCGCGCACATCCACATAATCTCCTGCCTTGAAAATGTCCACCTTGATCTCCTGGCCGACTTCGAACTGATCCAACTCCTCCGGCTCCACACGGATCTCCCTGAGGAAGCGAAGCGGCTTTACATTGTGCTTCTCAAAGTGGCCGCGCAGAGGACGGTTTAGATCCTCCTCCCGTACCTCCTCAAAGCCCAACTGCAGGGCTGCATACCCATCCCGCTCCGGGGTCTTTTTCTGCACGACGTAGCAGGGTCCTGCTTCAATAACAGTCACAGGAACTGCTTTGCCTTCCTCGTCGAAGATCTGCGTCATTCCAACTTTGCGCCCAAGAATCCCTTTTCGCAACATTTTCACCTCCCACTCTCAACCCACCGGCGTCTACAGCTTGATCTCGATGTCAACCCCAGCCGGCAGGTCAAGACGCATAAGGGCATCGATCGTCTTCGGAGTCGGTTCCAGAATGTCGATCAGACGCTTGTGGGTGCGCATCTCAAACTGTTCCCGTGAATCCTTATTCACATGCGGAGACCTCAAAACAGTGATTAAACTCCTTTCTGTAGGAAGCGGGACGGGCCCCGAGATCGAGGCCCCCGTCCGTCGGGCTGTTTCGACAATCTTTTGCGCTGACTGATCCAGTATTTTATGGTCAAACGCCTTTAACTTGATGCGTATCTTCTGGCGCGCCACTCTCATCCCTCCTTAACTGACCTCGCCACTCGCCGGGCTCAACTCCAGAGCCTGAAAGCATTCTTATTCAACGATAGCAGTGACAACGCCTGCCCCTACGGTGCGGCCTCCCTCACGAATGGCGAAGCGCAGCCCTTCCTCGATGGCGATCGGTGTGATCAGTTCAACCTCCATATTCACATTGTCGCCAGGCATAACCATCTCTACGCCCTCAGGCAGCCTGATAACTCCCGTGACGTCGGTTGTCCTGAAGTAGAACTGCGGACGGTAACCCTCGAAGAACGGGGTATGCCGGCCACCCTCCTCCTTGGTCAGAACGTAAACCTCAGCCTTGAACTTGGTGTGCGGCTTGATCGAACCCGGCTTGGCGATAACCATACCACGCTCTACCTCTTTGCGCTCCACGCCTCTCAGGAGAACGCCGATGTTATCGCCAGCCTGACCCTCATCGAGAACCTTGCGGAACATCTCAACACCGGTTACCACCGTCTTGCGCGGTTTGTCGGAAAAGCCGACGATCTCCACTTCGTCTCCAACCCTGACCACGCCGCGCTCTACTCTACCCGTCACCACAGTGCCGCGCCCGGTGATCGAGAAGACGTCCTCGATCGGCATCAGGAACGGCTTATCTATATCCCTCTGCGGTGTAGGTATGTACTCGTCGATGGCCTCCAGTAGCTTCAGGATAGGACCGCAGTTCGGGCAGTCATCCTTGCCGCAGGCGCACTCCATCGCCTTGAGAGCACTGCCGGTGATGATCGGGACCTCATCCCCAGGGAAGTCATACTGGGAGAGTAGCTCCCGAACCTCGAGTTCTACCAGCTCCAACAGCTCAGGGTCGTCCACCATATCGGCCTTGTTGAGGAAGACGACGATATAAGGCACCTGCACCTGACGAGCCAAAATGATGTGCTCCCGTGTCTGCGGCATCGGGCCATCAGCAGCAGATACGACCAGAATGGCTCCGTCCATCTGAGCCGCACCGGTGATCATGTTCTTGATGTAGTCGGCGTGACCAGGACAGTCTACATGGGCATAGTGCCGCTTGTCGGTCTCATACTCCACATGAGCGATGGCGATCGTGATGCCGCGCTCCCGCTCCTCAGGAGCCTTGTCGATCTCGCTGTAATCTGTGGCCTGAGCCAATCCCCTTTTAGCGAGAACTTTTGTGATAGCAGATGTGAGAGTCGTCTTCCCATGGTCAACATGACCAATGGTTCCCACGTTGACATGTGGTTTTGTGCGCTCAAACTTCTTCTTTGCCATTTAAACCCATCCTTTCCTTTCCTTTTAATTTTTTGTTTGGATTTTAAAGTTGACAGATATTTGAGGTTTTATAATGAAAAAGCTTTATCTTCCCTCAGAAACCTAGAACATCCTTATCAAGGCGGATGAACAGCTTTTCCATAACACTGGGATGCGCCTTCTCATAGTGCGAGTACTGCATCACATAACTGCCACGCCCCTGCGTCATCGAGCGAAGGTCTGTGGCATAGCCGAACATGGCAGCTAGAGGAACCACCCCTCTCAGGATGTGGATGTTGCCGCGAACCTCCGTGGACTCTATCTTCCCTCTCCTTGCGTTGAAATCTCCGATAACCTCCCCGACGTACTCATCTGGGACGGTTATCTCGATCTTCATATATGGCTCCAGCAACACCGGTTTCCCCTTCTCAGCTGCATCCCTAAAGGCCATGGCAGCCGCGATCTTGAAGGCGAGCTCTGAGGAGTCAACCTCGTGATACGACCCCCCAACAAGGGTTGCCTTGATATCCACCATAGGGTAACCGGCCAACACCCCGTTCGCCATCGCCTCCCGGATACCCGTCTCCACAGCTGGGATAAACTCCTTGGGTATGACCCCGCCTGTTGTTTTATCGACAAACTTATAACCTTCACCCGGGGGCAACGGCTCCAGCTCGATGACCACATGGCCGTACTGCCCGCGGCCACCTGTCTGTTTGATATACTTGCCTTCAGCCTTAACCTTCGTGGTGATCGTCTCCTTATAAGCCACCTGAGGCTTACCCACGATGGCATCGACGTTGAACTCCCTGAGCAGGCGGTCAACTATGATCTCCAGGTGCAGTTCACCCATCCCGGCGATCAGGATCTGCCCTGTTTCCCTATCCGTATAGCTGCGGAAGGTGGGGTCTTCCTCCGCAAGGCGGCTTAATGCCAGGCTCAACTTCTCCTCATCAGCCTTTGTCTTTGGCTCGATCGCTACCGTGATCACCGGATCAGGGAAGCGCATCGGCTCCAGGATGATCGGGTGCTCCTCAGTCGCCAAGGTATCCCCTGTGGTGGTCTCCTTCAACCCAACCGCAGCGGCGATCTCTCCTGCGTATACTGCATCGATATCCTCTCGATGGTTGGCATGCATCTTGACAAGGCGCCCAATGCGTTCCTTTTTCCCCTTCGTGACGTTATACACCGTGTCCCCAGACCGCAGAGTTCCTGAATAGAGGCGCAAGAAAACGAGCTTTCCCGTATAGACATCGGTCTGGACTTTAAAGGCCAGAGCAGCCAAGGGCTCCTCATCAGATGCCCTTCGCACCACCGTCTCCTGGGTCTCCGGATGCACCCCTTGCACCGGCGGAATGTCCAGCGGCGAGGGGAGATAGTCTACGACCGCATCCAGCAGAGGCTGCACCCCTTTGTTCTGCCTGGAGGCGCCACAGAGAACCGGAACAAACCGGCAGGCGAGCGTCCCCTTTCTTATGGCTGCTCTGATCTCATCCTCTGTGATCTCCTCGCCTTCCAGATACTTCAGCATCAGCTCATCATCGAACTCAGCCACAGCCTCCAAGAGTTGCTGGCGGTAGCGACGCTTCTCAGCGACTAGTTCCTCCGGCACATCGATGAACTCATACTCCGTTCCCAACTCATCTTTATAGACCAGCGCCTTGTCTCTGATCAGATCGATCACGCCTCGAAAGGAGTCCTCGCTGCCAAGCGGCAGTTGGATCGGCACTGCATTCGCTCCCAGCCGTTCCCGGATCAACTGTGTGGAGCGGAAGAAGTCGGCGCCGATGCGGTCCATCTTGTTCAAATAGGCAATGCGGGGGATCCGATACCTATCAGCCTGGCGCCATACTGTCTCCGATTGCGGCTCCACCCCAGCGACGGCATCAAAAATCGCTATCACTCCGTCAAGCACCCTCAGACACCGCTCTACTTCAGCCGTAAAGTCCACGTGCCCTGGTGTGTCAATAAGGTTTATAGTAAAACCTCGCCATTTGCATGTTGTCGCTGCAGAGGTGATTGTGATCCCTCGCTCCTGCTCCTGGATCATCCAGTCCATGGTCGCAGAGCCTTCATCCACTTCTCCGATCCGGTAGACGCGCCCCGTATAAAACAAGATGCGTTCAGTGGTAGTAGTCTTTCCTGCGTCGATATGAGCCATGATTCCGATATTGCGTATCCGATCCAGGGGTACCTGGCGCGCCATGCATTCTCCCCCCCTTTCCGCCGCAACTCCAGCCAGGGCCGATCTACCACCGGTAATGAGCAAACGCTTTGTTGGCTTCAGCCATCCTGTGTGTATCCTCTTTCTTCTTGACTGCGCCTCCTGTATTGTTGGCTGCATCGATGATCTCTGCCGCCAGTTTTTCCTCCATACTCTTTCCTTGTCTCTGGCGGGCAAATTCAACCAACCAGCGGATTCCCAGAGTCAGCCTCCGTTCTGGGCGAACCTCGACAGGCACCTGGTAGTTGGCACCGCCAACCCGCCGCGCCTTTACCTCCAGGACGGGCATGACATTCTTCAAAGCCTGGTCGAAGACCTCCATCGGGTCTTTCTTCGTTTTTTCCCTGATAATATCAAATGCCCTATAGCAGATCCTCTGGGCCAGGCTCTTCTTCCCGTCCCACATCACCTTATTTATCAGTTTCGCTACAACCTTACTCCCATATACAGGATCAGGCAACACTTCTCTTTTCGGTACAGGACCACGTCGCGGCAACAACACTCCTCCTTTCCGTTATCAGCCGCATCAAGCCTTTGCAGTCTTCGGACGCTTAGCTCCATACTTCGACCGGCCTCGGTTCCTGTTCTGAACACCTGCTGCGTCCAGAGCTCCTCTGATGATGTGATAGCGCACACCGGGGAGGTCCTTCACTCGTCCCCCCCTGACGAGGACAACCGAGTGCTCCTGCAGGTTGTGTCCGATGCCCGGTATGTATGCTGTGACCTCAACCCCGTTGGTCAGGCGTACGCGCGCCACCTTCCGGAGAGCTGAATTAGGCTTCTTCGGAGTTGTTGTGTAGACGCGCGTGCAAACACCCCGCTTCTGGGGACAGCCCCTCAGAGCAGGAGCCGCCGACTTTTTCCTGACCTTTTGGCGGCCCTTCCGGACTAGCTGATTTATTGTCGGCACATAAACACCTCCTCATTCTCCACAGATATCTACTCGATTATAGCCGCGGAGGCTGCTCCAACCTTAATCCCACATCTTCTTCCAAGCTCACTCATGGAATCTACCCTGACTACCTCGATTCCCTTTTCCTCGCACAATTTAAGCAAAGGCCCCACAACTCGCTCCTCTGCATCATTGGCTACGTAAACGACTCGAGCTTGGCCTCGCTCCACAGCTCTCATCGTCTGCTTCGTTCCCACTGTTTTCTTCTTAGCCGTATCTAACCTCTCCACTTCTCCTTCTCACTCCCTTGAGTTTTTCTCAAGAGTCTAAGGAGCGGCTACACACAGTGTTGATTTTATCATCTGGCTTTGAATCCTGTCAATTATTTATACCTGGGCTTGTAACCTCGCTTTTTCTTCTCTTATGCCGAAGTTGCCCGGCTCCTCAGATGAACTCTTCTCTTCCTGAGCCTCAGCTGCTTTTCTTTCCTCTTCAGTCATCACCTTGATGTTGCGGTAGCGCGACATGCCAGTTCCTGCCGGGATCAGCTTCCCTATGATGACGTTCTCCTTTAATCCGAGAAGGGGATCGGTCTTACCCTTGATCGCCGCTTCGGTCAACACCCTCGTCGTCTCCTGGAAGGAAGCCGCAGACAGGAAGGACTCAGTAGCAAGAGAAGCCTTGGTTATCCCTAAAATTATCGGCTTCGCTGTCGCAGGCTCCTTTCCCTCTGCCAAAGCCTTGGCGTTTTCTTCCTCAAACTCAAAGACTTCGACCAGACCACCGGGCAACAGCTCAGTGTCGCCAGAATCCTCGACCTTCACCTTTCGCAGCATCTGCCTGATCATCACTTCGATGTGTTTATCGTTGATGTCTACCCCCTGCATCCTGTAGACCTTTTGTACTTCACGCAGGAGATACTCCTGAACCGCCGCGATCCCCTTCACCTGCAGGAGGTCATGCGGGTTGATCGGCCCTTCTGTGAGCTCATCCCCCACCTCGACATACTGCCCGTCTTCAACCTTGATCCTGGAACCAAAAGGTATCTGATATGTGCGCTTCTCGTCCTCTCCTGCGATCTCGATCTCCTTCTTCCCTTTTGACTCCCGGATGGTGACGATCCCCTCGTTCTCGGCGATGATCGCCTGGCCCTTCGGCTTGCGAGCCTCGAAGAGTTCCTCCACTCGCGGCAGACCCTGAGTTATGTCTTCACCCGCTACGCCGCCAGTATGGAAGGTGCGCATCGTCAGCTGCGTACCTGGCTCTCCGATCGACTGGGCGGCCATGATGCCGATAGCCTCACCGATCTCCACAGTATATCCTGTAGCCAGATTGCGGCCGTAGCACTTCTGGCAGACGCCATAGCGCGTCTTGCAGGTCAGGACCGAGCGGATCAAAACCTTCTTGATCCCGGCTGCGATGATCTTCTCCGCGTCTTCCTCCGTTATCTCCGTGTCACCAGGCACGATCACCTCACCTGTCTCAGGATGAGTGATCGGCAGGAGAGTATAGCGGCCGATGATCCTCTCGCTCAGCGATTCGATCACATCGTCGCCGTCTTTGACCTCTTCCACAAACACCCCTTCAGTGGTTCCGCAGTCAGCTTCCCGAACAATGACATCCTGAGCTACGTCCACGAGGCGCCGCGTCAGGTAACCGGAGTCAGCCGTCCGGAGAGCGGTATCAGCCAATCCCTTTCTGGCGCCGTGCGTTGAGATGAAGTATTCCAAAACCGTCAAGCCCTCACGGAAGTTCGACTTGATCGGAACATCGATGATCTGCCCTGAGGGGTCTGCCATCAGCCCGCGCATCCCTGCAAGCTGGCGGATCTGCTGGATGTTTCCTCTAGCACCAGAAGTTGCCATCATATATATCGGGTTCAACGGATCGAGGTGCTGGAGCAAGGCCTCGGTCACTTCATCTGTGGCTTTCTGCCAGATGCCGGTGACCTTGGCATAGCGTTCATCCTCGCTGATCAGGCCCCTCCTGTACTGCTGCTCCACTTTGTCAACCTCAGCCTCAGCGCGCTGGAGAATCTCCTCCTTCTCAGGAGGGATCACGATATCAAAAACGCCGACTGTGATCCCTGCCTTCGTGGCGTAGGTAAACCCGAGCTTCTTTATCCCGTCCAGGAGAATGGCTGTTCTCTCGTAACCGAGCTTGCGATAGCACTTGCCGACGATGTCTGCAAGGGTCTTCTTGCCCACGACCTCGTTGATGAAGCCGATCTCAGGAGGTATGACCTGGTTGAAGATCAGCCTTCCTACTGTTGTCTCTACGAGCTCACCGTTGACCCTAACCTTGATAAGGGCGTGGAGGTCGATCACTCCGGACTCGTAGGCATAGAGGGCCTCCTCAAAGTCCTTGAAGCACTTTCCTTCCCCTTTTGCTCCTTTTTTGTCGATCGTCAGATAATAACATCCGAGCACCATATCCTGGGTCGGCGCCACAACGGGTCGCCCGTCCTTCGGGTTCAGGATGTTGTGGCTCGAGAGCATCAAGATGCGCGCCTCAGCCTGTGCCTCGGTGGACAAAGGCACATGCACAGCCATCTGGTCGCCGTCGAAGTCGGCGTTATAACCCGTGCAGACCAGGGGATGGATCTGGATCGCCCTACCCTCCACGAGCACAGGCTCAAACGCCTGAATACCCAAGCGATGCAAGGTCGGAGCGCGGTTCAGCAAAACCGGATGGTCTTTGATGACATCCTCCAAGACATCCCATACCTCGTTGCGCACGCGCTCGACCATGCGCTTAGCGCTCTTGATGTTGTGGGCGTAACCCTTTTTCACCAGTTCCTTCATCACAAAGGGCTTGAAGAGCTCCAGGGCCATCTCCTTCGGCAAACCGCACTGGTGAAGCTTGAGCTCAGGACCCACGACGATAACAGAACGCCCGGAGTAATCTACGCGCTTCCCGAGCAGGTTCTGGCGGAAGCGCCCCTGCTTCCCTTTGAGCATATCGCTCAAGGATTTCAGCGGCCTGTTGCCAGGGCAGGTGACCGGGCGGCCGCGCCTGCCGTT
>JBNATO010000025.1:0-14137 GCA_049701555.1 Thermacetogeniaceae bacterium
GAGGCTGAGCTTACTGATCCTGGCGGGGATCGTCCCCCCGTTGGCGATCTCCAAGCTACAGACAGAGTTGAAACATGGGCTAGGGTTGGCAAAGATAAGCTCTACGCCTTCATAGTAGGCAAAGCCGTTCAGCTCGAAGCTGAAGCAGCCGCTGCTAAAGGCCACATCAGGCTTCTCCCTGTGGCAATCCTCCTGACAGCACCGGCAGGCGCTGGTGGTAAGAGAGAGGCACCTCAACCCGACGGCCAGATCGCCGGTGGCAGCATCCGCATCGATCAATAAGGCATCAGACCACCCGGCATAAACCCTGCCGATCGCACCAAGGCTCAGCATCAAAACCAGGCAGAGCAGCAACCTCCTGTGCATATCCCTAGCCCCCTGACTGAAAGGCAAATCCTAGAAGCTCCGCGGGCGTGAGGCAGGAAGCCCCCGCCCGCATTGGCCTCGTCAACCAACTTCAAGCCGCTAGACCCCTGACACTTCATTCCACTGGGCAGAATTGATGGTGATCGTCCCTTCAGCAGAGGCGTTCTCCGGACAGAGCTGGCCGTTAACCTCCTCCTCTATATAGAGGTTGACAGTGATTGTGAGGGTTCCATTCTGGTGGAGCTGCTGATGCCCGATCGCCTCAACGAGCCCCTCCCATGTGGAGTTCGTCGCATCAGAGGTTACCGTTCTGTTGAACTCAGGAAGCCCGTTGGATGCAGGGTTGTGCACCGTGAACGACCAGCCGGCAACCTTGATCCAGTCCGCCAATGCGCCCGACCAGTTGGGCCCCTCGATGCTCTCGATCTTCACGGGAACTGTGCCGTTGCTCTTGATCACAAAGGTGAAGCTCGGCTGATAGTAAGGGTAAGCGTTCGTGATAGCTACGGTTATGTGCTTGGCGTCTGAGCCTTGAACACAGGTGATGGAAGCGACATCCTTCCCTTCCTCGTTGTGCCCGGGGCCGTACTGGGGGTCGGGCCCTGTGTCATTTACAGGAGGCGAACCGGGCGCGATCGAGGTATCCACATCGCCTGTGTTTACAGTTGCGTTGACAGCGATGCTGTCCGACCACTTGGCGAAGCCAAAGCCGATCATCGCCAAAGCCAGCATGGCGATCAGACACATGATGAGGGTCCTTCTCATAAAGTGAGCACTCCTCTCCTCAGTGATTTACGTTAAAGCCGGCATATCCGTTTTCCCCTCGATTTACTCGCTCACCCCCTCAGCTGACGGAGCAGCCATTTTGATGTTAATCGCTAACATGTCTGTTATTATATACCAGCTCATAGGTTAGCACACATCCCCTTCGTCCTTCTATCGATCTCAGGAAGGGAATGAGTATTAGCACCCACGCCATCCGAGGAAAAACAAAAAAGCTGGCAAGGATCAACAACATCCTCAACCAGCCTGGCTTTCTTGCAGCTGCTTTACATGAAGAAGGCCTAATACCATCGATACGAGATCTAATACCGGAGTCAGCAGGCAAATTCTTTCTGCAGAGAGAGAGCTATCGCCAGGGCCTCCGAGCGGTTTCTCACCCCCAGTTTACGGAAGATGCTCCTCAAGTGGCTCTTAACGGTGGATTCAGAGAGAAACAAGGCCTGAGCGATCTCCTGGTTGGAAAGGTTCTTGCACAAAAGGGTGAGCACCTCATACTCCCGCTTTGTCAGCGACTTCAGCAAGGCATTCACTTCCGGATCACTTTCTCTCCCTTCAAAGAATTCTGTTCCCAAGCGCGGAATGCAAAGAATTCCCGCCACGGCGATCAACTCCAGAGCTTGGATGATCTGGCGCGGCAGCAGTCGAAGAGGAAGACACCCCCTCAGCCCAGCCCTCAAAAGCTCCATAAGGTCAAACATCCTTGGGTCCTGCACCATCAACACTGGAAGGGTAAAGGGGCACCTCTGCTTCAGCTCCCGCAGCAGAGAAACTAGATCTTCTTGAGGATCGGGCTTCCAGAGAACAACCTCCGGGTAGCTCCGCACCGCCGCCTCCAGCACCTCTGATGAATCCACGCTCTCCACCACGTCAAAGATGATGCTCCCAGCAAAGGCAGCAGCGAGGCCGGTGCGCCATGCAGCTGAACCTCCGCCGATCACAACCCGATATTCCCCCATCTCTTCACCACTCCCAGAATTGAGCAGCCAAGCCAAAGTATTAATACTAGAATAGTACTTGAAAATCCTTCCACAATTTAGCAAAATTTTACTCGCTTTTTCGACAGCATAGAGCAAACACAAAGGACATCGGCAGTTTTCGAAAACCCAAAAGGGACGTGAGAAAAGATCCAGATGTGAGATCAGCTCAATGCAGGTGGGCGTTACGGCGAGCTGAAGAGAAAAATTCAAACACTGGAGGGTGATCGGCAGTGGAGAATTCCTCTTGTCGTCTTATCTCGCCACGCTCAAGTATATCAAGAAACCGCATCAAGAGATAAGGGTCAAACTGCTTGCCCGCATTCCGGATCAGCTCCACTATAGCCTGCTCATGAGTATATGCAGGACGGTACGGCCTGTTCGATGTCATGGCATCATAAGCATCGGCTATAGAGATGATCCTGGCACCCAAAGGGATCTCCTGTCTGGCGAGGCCGGATGGGTAGCCTGTACCATCGTACCACTCATGATGGTGGAGGATAGATAAAAGTATATTCTCCTTATCCAGGAGTTTCCTCACAATTCCGGTGCCTATCTCCGGATGCTTCCGGATCTCCTCCCTCTCCTCTTTAGTAAGGGGTGAGGTTTTATTAAGGATCTCCTCGGAAATGCCTATCTTCCCGATATCGTGCAGCATAGAAGCGTAGTAGATCTCTGCCGTCTCTTCGGGCGAAAGGCCCAGCTCTCTGGCAAGGGCGAGAGAGTAACAGGCAACCCTCGCCAGGTGGCTCCCCAGCATCTCCCTGTCACGCGCCTCAAGGGTCGCAGCGAGCGCCTTCACCGCCGCTACAGAGATTCTGGCGGCCTCTTCTCTGGCCCTTTCCGACTCTTTCTCTGCTGCCTCACACCTTATCTGGAGACTGCGGCATTTCAGGCATACCTTTCCTGTATAAATAAGGAACAAAAAGAAAATTCCTCCTGTTATCCCCCAGACTCCAAAGAGATGGCTCTGAAGGTGGCTCAACACCGGCGTGTTGGTGAGAAGAGCTGCTTTCCGTCCGAGCTCCCATGTCAACAGCATAAGAGCAACCGTGATCGCTGCAGAAACGGTAATAAAGGCAGCTTCCTGTATCCGTATTCGCAAGCATTTTCACCCTTGGAAGGATAGACTACTCGAATATAACCCAATTCGACACATTATCTCATTTTTCCTGTCAACTTTGAAAATCCTCGGTAATTACCCTGGCATCCCCCCAGAGGTGTTCAAGATTGTAAAACTTGCGCATCTGCTCGCTGAAGACGTGAACGATCACATCCCCGTAATCCATCAGCACCCATTCAGATTCCGGCGTCCCCTGGATCCGGCAAAAATCCTGCCCCTCCCTTGCGAGGTCTTCCTCGATTCCCTGAGCGATAGCCGCGATCTGAGGGATGTTTCTGGCGCTGCAGATCACGAAGTAATCGGCCACAGGAAAGATCCCTTGGAGATCGAGGATCTGAATATCGATGGCCTTCTTCTTGGCAGCAGCACGCGCAGCGGTCACAGCCAACTGGCGGCCTTCGAGCAAAACTATTTTCCCTCCTTCAAGAAGTAATTCCATGCCTCTAGCGTCTGAGGATGGATCAAGCGCCTGGTCTCCAGACAATAGCGGATCGTCGAAGCAAAACCCAGCAGGAGAGCCTCGGAGAGATCCTCAAAGGCCTTCCTGCGCAGCTCCTCAACGCCTGGAAAGCTTCTCCCTTCTGCTACCATATCGGCAAGGTAAACGATCTTAGCCAGACGCCCCATGCCAGGCCTTCCCAGCGTATGCAGGGAGATCGCCTCGAGCACCTCCGGATCGTCGATCCCCAGCTCCCTGCGCACCAACAGCGCCCCTACCGGCCCATGGAGCAGGATCGGCACCTGGCGCTCTACCTCACAGGTGATCAGCCCCTCCTCCTCTCCGATGCGCAACAGCTCCTCCCCAGGAAGGTCGCGGGCATAGTCATGCAACAAACCCGCCAGCCCAGCTTTTTCGAGCGACTCCCCATGGGCTCTCGCGAGCTCCACGGCGCAATCGCGGACCGCAAGGACATGCGCCAAACGGAGAGGTGTTAGACGCCTCTCAATCATGCCTTCAATCTCGCTCCAGCCGTCTTTCAGCTGCTTCCTCGTGCTCTCCATCGCCATACCCCGAGTTTTCCGACCTTTAGTATTATGCAGGATATAACCAACAAATATTCTAATATCGATACACCTTATTTTTGTAGATATACGCTTCAACCTCTTCAGGGAGCAGATATTTGATGGACAGCCCCTTTTTCACCCGCTCCCTGATCTCTGTGGAGGAGATATCGAGCATCGGTATCTCCATCACGCAAACCCTCTCCCTGTAGGCATCGCCCAACAGATCGTAGAGCTGCTTCGGGTCATAGCCGGGCCGTGTGGCCACAATAAACCTGCACATCGCAAACAGGTCATGCGGCCTCTTCCAGGTAAAAATCCCCAGCATCGTGTCGATCCCGCATATAAAATAAAAATCGGTGCCCTCCCCATATATCTCCCGAAGCTGAATCAGAGTATCGACGGTGTAGCTCACGCCGCCCCGGTCGTACTCCAGGCGCGAAACCTCGAAATAAGGGTTGCTCAGAACCGCCAACATCACCATCATATACCTGTCCCAGAAATTCGACACACTTCCGGGCTCTTTATGAGGTGGATGGCCTGTAGGTATGAAAAGCACGCGCTCCAGCTGAAACCTCTCCCTAGCAGCCTCTGCCGTCGCCAGATGGCCATAATGGATGGGGTCAAACGTCCCCCCCATGATCCCAAGGCGCCGCCCCTTCATCTTCTCGGTATCCTTCATCTCTCTCTAATTCTCTCCTCCACCTCATAATAAACGACGTCATCCGGGGAAAACTAGATGCAAGGATCGGTGATTCCAGATGAACAGCTTTGCCAAATACTTCAGGACGAAGCCGGTTAATGAACCCCTCGGAGAAAAGCTGCCCAAAGGCCTGAAAAGGGTGCTCAGCGTGCCAGACCTCATCGCCCTCGGCCTAGGAGCGATCATCGGAACAGGGATCTTCGTCCTCAGCGGAGTGGCCGCATCCCGCTATGCCGGACCTGGCGTAATCATCTCCTTCATCATCGCAGGAGCGACAAGCGCCCTCGCCGCTCTCGTCTACGCCGAGCTTGCAGCCATGTTCCCAGCTGCTGGCAGCGCTTACACCTACACCTACGCCTCTCTAGGAGAGATCGTCGCCTGGCTGATCGGCTGGAATCTGACGCTGGAATACACCGTCGCCATGGCGGCAGTCGCTCTTGGCTGGAGCAGCTATCTCCTCGACCTGTTGAAGCCACTTGGGGTTCGCCTTCCTCAGGCCATCACAGCCTCCCCTTTCGCCGGGGGATTCATCAACCTCCCGCCGCTTCTCATCATCGCCCTGATAGCATACCTCGTCGCTGCCGGCACCAAAGAAAGCAGCAAGGTGAACAAAATAGTAGTAGCCCTAAAGATCTCGGCCATAATCCTCTTCCTGGCGCTCGGGCTCTCCAGGTTCGACCCCGCCAACTGGCGCCCCTTTCTGCCGTTCGGAACAGCTGGCATTGTGCGCGGAGCAGGGATCATCTTCTTCGCCTACATCGGATTCGACGCCGTGGCCACAGCCGCCGAAGAGGTGCGCCGACCCCAGCGCGATCTCCCGCTAGGGATCCTCGGAGCCCTAGCGATTTCCACGCTCCTCTATCTCGGCGTGGCAGCGACCCTGACAGGAATGGTGAAATACACGGCGCTGGATACCCCATCCCCTGTGGCTACAGCCCTGATCATGAGAGGGTTTCCCTGGGCAGCTGCGATCGTGTCTGTCGGCGCTCTCGCCGGGCTGACAAGCGTGCTCCTGGTGAACTGCTTCGCCCAAAGCCGCGTGCTCTTCGCCATGTCCCGCGATGGGATGCTCCCCGAGGTCTTTTCCAAGATACACCCTGAGCTGAAGACGCCGGTCTTCAGCATCATCGCCACTGCCCTCGTAGCAGCGGCCTTGAGCAGCCTGCTGCCGATTCACACCATCGCCGAACTCGCCAACATCGGCACCCTCTCGGCATTCGCCACCGTCTCGCTAGGGGTCATCGTCCTGCGCTACACCAAGCCGGATATCCCCAGGCCGTTCAAGGTTCCGCTGATGCCGCTGCTCCCCCTGCTGAGCTTTGCCGCATCAGTCTACCTGATGGCAAACCTTCCTCCTCTCACCCTCTACCGGTTTGCGGCCTGGGTCGCTATCGGCCTCATCATCTACTTCTCATACAGCAGCCGCCACAGCGCGGTCGCAAGAAGCGAACTTGAGGCTAAGGGGGCGCTTCTGCCGCAGCCAGCAGCAAAGCGCCCTCCTAAGTCCTGATCTGGCCATCGCCAAAGATAATATATTTGGTAGTGGTCAGCTCCTCCAGCCCCATGGGGCCACGGGCGTGCAGCTTCTGGGTGCTGATCCCGATCTCAGCCCCAAACCCAAACTGGTAGCCGTCTGTGAACCTTGTAGAAGCATTGACATACACGGCAGCAGCGTCGACCCTCTGCAAGAACTCCCTGGCCTTCTTGTAGCTGCTGGTGACGATCGCCTCCGAGTGCTTCGTCCCGTAAGTGTGTATGTGCTCAATGGCCTCCTCGAGGTCGCTCACAACCCTGATCGCCAAGATCAGGTCGAGGTATTCAGTCTTCCAGTCATCTTCAGTGGCAGGGATGCAGTCCGGAATGATCTCGCAGGTCCGGGGACAGCCTCTGAGCTCAACCCCTTTCTCCCTCAGGGCTTCAGCCACCATCGGAAGAAAGGCCGGAGCCACAGCCTCGTGAACAAGCAGCGTCTCCATGGCGTTGCAAACACCCGGCCGCTGCGTCTTGGCATTCACCACTATGCGCTTGGCCATCTCCAGGTCGGCATCCTCTTCCACATAGACATGACAGTTGCCCACACCCGTCTCCAGCACAGGAACAGTGGCGTTCTGCACCACAGTCTGGATCAGGCCAGCACCGCCTCTCGGTATCAAGACATCGATATACTCGTTCATCTTCATCATGATGTTCACGGCCTCGCGGTCCGTCGTTCCTATGAGCTGGATCGCCCCATCCGGGATTCCGGCG
This sequence comes from Thermacetogeniaceae bacterium, assembly GCA_049701555.1. Taxonomy (GTDB): domain Bacteria; phylum Bacillota; class DSM-12270; order Thermacetogeniales; family Thermacetogeniaceae; genus JBNATO01. The sequence continues at coordinate 7,199 of JBNATO010000025.1, forward strand.
TTCGTGGCGGCCATGCTGATCACGCTGGCGATCGCCTTGTTGGAGTTGATCGCCTCAGAACCGCCTCGCAGGATCACGGCGTTTCCGGACTTCAGGCACAGCCCCGCGGCATCCACCGTGACATTCGGCCTGGCCTCGTAGATGATCCCGACAACTCCCAGAGGGACCCTCATCTTGCCGATCTGCAGGCCGTTCGGGCGTGTCCACATCTTGACTACCTCTCCGACCGGATCCGGCAAGGCCGCCAGCGCCCGCAAACCTTCAGCCATCTCGCGGATGCGCTCCGGAGTTAGCAACAAGCGGTCTAGCAATGCATTGCTGAGACCCTTAGCGCGCCCCTCCTCCATATCCGTCTCATTGGCTGCCAGGATGATCGCTGACCTTTCCTCAAGAGCCTTCGCCATCGCCAGAAGCGCTTCGTTTTTCTGGTTCGTAGACAGCGTAGCCATTCTATAAGCCGCCTCTTTTGCCTTCCGCCCGATCTCCTTCAGTTCTGACTCAAGCATCCCTTATCAAAACCACCTTTCCATAAGATTCTCAACTGCCAACCATCACAGTCAGGTTATCGCGGTGGATAACCTCATCATAGTCCTTATAGCCGAGGATGGCCTTGATCTCCTGCGTCTTCCTCCCCTTGATCCGCTCTATATCAGCAGAAGAGTAGTTGCTGATCCCCCTAGCGATCTCCCTGCCATCAGGGTCGATCACGCTCACTACGTTCCCCATCTCGAATTCGCCCTCCACACCTACTATGCCGCTGGGGAGAAGGCTTTTGCCTCTCCTCAAGATGGCGGTCGCCGCCCCACGGTCCACATAAATCTTGCCCAGCACAGGGGAGCTGAAGGCGATCCAGCGCTTGCGCGCCTGCATGCGATCCTCTCTAGGGATAAACAGCGTCCCCACCTCTTCCCCTTTGACCACAGCGTTCAACACGCCTTCGCGCATTCCGCTGGCGATCACCATCGGGATACCGGCGCCCGTCGCAATCCGGGCAGCCTGAAGCTTCGTCTCCATTCCCCCCGTGGCAAGAGCCGAACCGCGCCCTCCCGCAAGCTCCTCGATCTCAGGGGTGATCTCGTGCACCTCAGAGATCAGCTTGGCGTCAGGGTCCTTCCGGGGATCAGCCGTAAAGAAGCCGTCTAAGTCCGTTAGCAGGATCAACAGATCAGCGTCGATCAGACAGGCGACCAGAGCAGCGAGCGTATCGTTGTCGCCAAAACGGATCTCCTCTACAGCCACAGTATCGTTTTCATTGACGATCGGGATCACGCGGTATTTCAGGAGCGTGTGAAAAGTATGACGAGCGTTGAGATAGCGCTTTCGCTCGCGCAGGTCCTCCTGGGTCAAAAGCACCTGAGCGATCGTGATCCCCAAGGGAGTAAAAACGTTCTCATAGTATTGCATCAGGATACCCTGTCCAACCGCAGCAGCAGCCTGTTTTTCAGGCATGGTTTGGGGAAACCGGGAGAGCCCCAGCTTCCCGACACCTGCCCCTACGGCTCCAGAGCTCACGAGGACCAGCTGCCTCCCCTCCGCCCAAAGGGAAGCGAGGTCACGGCCCAGGCTCTCCACCCGCCTTAGATTGAACTGGCCTCTTGTGCCGCACAGCAAACTCGTTCCAACTTTAACCACGATCCTGCTAGCATTCGCAAGAGAACCCCGGTTTGTTGTGCCCATTCCAGCTTCCCCATCTCTCCTATTCCTGCCACTCAAATTCAAACCCACTAATTCTTACGACATCTCCAGGGCGAATTCCTTTCTCCCGGAGCGCCGCATCAACGCCGCTCCTCTTCAGAATATGCTGGAAGTAGCGCAGGGCATCCGGGTTTTCTAGGTCGAGCCTCGAAACCAGCAACTCCATCCCTTTACCAGATACCTCATAAACGCCGTCTTTCACTTCGATCCGGAACCCTCTCTCCTCAGGAGCAGTGACCAGGCGGATCTCCTCTTCATCCTCCAGCAATTCAGGCTCCTCTTTCTCCTCAGCAGCCTTTAGGAGCTTGTAGATCTCGCGCACGAGCTCATCGACCCCTGTCCCCTGAAGAGCAGATATGGGGCAGATCTTCAACTCCGGAAATTCCTTACGCAAAAGCTCCAGGTTCTCGGCTGCGCCAGGAAGGTCCATCTTATTCGCAGCGATGATCATCGGCCGCTTGACCAGCTCAGGGTTATAAAGCTCCAGCTCACGGTTGATCACCCTGACATCTTCACGCGGATCACGCCCTTCGGTGCCCGCTGTGTCCACTACATGCACCAAAACCTTTGTGCGCTCCACATGCCGGAGAAAGCGGTGGCCTAACCCATGCCCTTCATGCGCCCCCTCGATCAAACCAGGGAGATCTGCAACCACGAAGCTGGCGTCATCGCCGACTCTCACGAGGCCAAGATGGGGCTCCAGCGTCGTAAAGGGGTATGACGCCACCTTCGGCCTTGCTGCCGAGATCCTCCTCAAGAGGCTCGACTTCCCCGCATTGGGGAACCCGACCAGGCCAACTTCCGCCAGCAGCTTGAGCTCCAGCTCCAGCCAGCGCTCTTCACCAGGGTCTCCCTTCTCTGCAAAGCGAGGCGCCCTCATCTGAGGGGTGACGAAGCGGGCGTTTCCCCTCCCCCCTTTGCCTCCTCTAGCCACCACAAGCCTCTGCCCAGGCTTCACCATATCCACGCAAAAGGCTCCCCCCACATCCCTCACAACAGTCCCTGGAGGGACGCGCAGGATGAGATCCGCTCCATCCCTGCCGTGCTGGTCCTTGCCCTTTCCGTGCTCACCGCGCTCGGCTTTGTAGTGCTTCTTGTAATGATAGTCGATGAGCGTCCGGAGGTTGGGGTCCACCACAAGAACGACATCCCCGCCGCGGCCGCCGTCTCCTCCACACGGCCCGCCAGCAGGGACGTACTTCTCACGGCGAAAGGCAACCGCCCCGTTTCCCCCGTCACCTGCCTTGACGTAGATCTTCACATAGTCGATAAACATCTTCTCTGCTTATCACCCTATCCCGGAAGCGTTGAGATGACAATATCCCCTGGTCTTAAGAGACCAGGGGATTCAAAAAGTCGCTCCTCGCTTCTTACATTGTCACTGCCTCAGGCACCACGCTGACGCACTTTCTTCCTCTGTTGGTCTCAAACCTGACATATCCGTCCACAAGGGCATAAAGGGTGTCATCCTTCCCCAAGCCGACGTTGCGCCCCGGATGGAACTTTGTCCCACGCTGACGAACGATGATGTTGCCAGCATGGACAAACTGGCCTCCATAGGCTTTCACGCCCAAGTATTTAGGGGCGCTGTCGCGGCCGTTACGAGAACTGCCAACGCCCTTCTTGTGGGCGAACAGCTGCAGATCAAATCTCAGCCTGCCTAGAATCATCATACCGGCACCTCCTTACTCGAATATACCTTCCGTATTCGGACGCAGTCATCTCCAGACCTATCTCCAGCGTTCCGAGGATGATCCTCGCAGCCTTCCGGTCCTCTTCTGTCAGCGAACCAGGCAACTCTACCCTCACGTAGAAGCCCTCGCCGCTTCCCCCGTCCGTACCTTCGGGGAGTTCCAGCAGCGGCTGGCAAGAGAGAAACCGGTCGAGGCTCTGAATCGTCGTCAGCACGAGGGCTGAAACCCCCGCACAGACGATATCCTCGCCTCTCTTGGCATAACCAGCATGCCCCTTCACCTTGAAACCGATCAGTTCCCCATTGCCATCCTCATAGAGCACAGCCTCGATCATCGCCTGAGAGGAACACGCCACACCGCCTTAGGAGTTTGCCGCTGCAGCCTCTTTCGCTTGCTCAAGCCCAGGGCAGATGATCTCCTCGATCACGAGCTCGGTGTACAGCTGGCGGTGACCCCTCTTGCGCCTATAGTTTTTCTTCGGCTTGTACTTGAAGACGATGATCTTGCGCGCCTTCCCGTGGCTGCGGACAGTAGCCGAAACCTTCGCTCCCTCAACGTAAGGAGTCCCCACCACCAGCTCGCCGTCCTTCTCCACCGCAAGCACCTTCTCCAGGGAGACCTTCTCTCCCTCAGCAGCGTTCAGCTTCTCCACGCGCACCACAGTTCCCGGTGACACCTTGTACTGCTTTCCACCTGTCTCCACGATGGCGAACATCCTTATCCCCCTTCCGCCGGCAACTCAGGTGGCACCTTGCGGTGCTCTTAAACCTTTACCGGGCGTATTAGTCGGCTGCCGAAGCTTGGCGACAGCCACATCGGAATTTTACCATTTCTAAATTCCCGTGTCAAACCGCTGGGCAGCTTGCCTGTAACCAGGGCATGTGCCGCTAAGAACTCTGTTCCTCCCTGGCCACCCTCCCCTTCGCATATGTCCTCAGAACACGGGTGATCTCCACAGGGACGGTCTTCCCCACAAGCTCCCTCCCATTTTCGATGTCTATGACAAAACCGCCGATACGGGCCACCCCGTTGCGAGGGTTGGTAGCATGGGGCTCTTCCACCTTCAGCTCCAAAACCTGGCCAGCCTTCACAGGAGCAGACAGCTCCAGGATCTCCTCTTCCTTGTACAGACCTCTCACGACGATATGGGCGAGATGAGCCCCCTCATTCCCTTTCACTATGATCCGCTTGCCGATCTCCTTCTCCAACTCCCGGAGGTGAGAGCCGCCCCCGCCGATGAGAAAGGCAGCCACGCTCGGGTGAACCTGCACCAGGAGCGCAGGGGCTGGAGTCTCCCGGGCCAGCGCCCTGATCTCGCGGCACGCCTTTATCCCCACAGTCTCCTCTGAGGGAACCCTCCCTCTGCCGTCGCAGTATGGGCAGGAGCGCTCCAGCTGGCTGCTCAGGCTCGGCCTCACCTTTTTTCTGGTCAACTCCACAAGGCCGAGCTGTGTCAGCCCTAGGACATAGGTCCTTGTCTTGTCCTTTTTCAGCTCCTCCTCGAGGCGTTTCAGAATCTCCTCTCTGTGCTCCATCCGCTCCATGTCGATGAAGTCGATGATAATGATTCCCCCGAGGTTCCGCAGGCGGATCTGGCGGACGATCTCCTGGACAGCCTCCAGGTTTGTGCGGAAAACGGTCTCAGCGAAGCTTTTGCTGCCGACATACTTGCCTGTGTTGACATCGATGACGGTCAGCGCCTCAGCCTCATCGATCACCAGATACCCGCCGCTCTTCAGCCAAACCTTGGGTCGGAGGGCGCGCTCGATCTCCTGGTCAAGCCCGTAACCTCCCCAAAAGTCAGTTTCGGACAACCGCACCCTGCCGCTCAGGTGCGGCCCCAGAGTTGAAAGGAGCTCCAGGATCTTCTCATATGCCTCACGGTCGTTGACCACCAATCGGTCAACATCCTCGCCGAAGAGGTCGCGCAGAACCCATGACACGAGTTCAAGCTCCTCATGGATCAAAGCAGGAGCCGAGCTGCTTTTGGCCTTCTCCTGAATCCTCTTCCAAAGCTCATAGAGCGATAGGACATCAGCCTCCAGCTCCTCCTTGCTGATCCCCTCGGCGACGGTGCGGACGATCAGCCCGCGCCCAGGTATGCGCACCTCTTCAGCCAGCCTCTTCAGGCGTTCCCGCTCCCTCTCTGACCTGATCCGCCTGGAGACCCCTATGCAGTCGTGATCCGGTAGGAACACGACATAACGGCCAGGAAGAGTGAGCTGTGTCGTCACCCTCGCCCCTTTGGTGCCGAAAGGCTCTTTCACCACCTGAACGAGGATCTCCTCCCCCTCCCGGATGCGGTTCTGGATGGGGAGAGAGCCCTCCCTCTTGGAATCCCCCCAGTCGTCAGCGTGAGGGAGGTTATGAACGTCGTCCACATATAGAAAGGCATTGCGCTCCAAGCCTATGTTGACAAAAGCCGCCTGCATCCCCGGCAAGACGTTCTCCACCTTGCCAAGGTATATATTGCCAGCAAGGCGCTTCTGGAAGGAGCGCTCCAAGTAAACCTCCACAAGCTTGCCATCCTCGATGACAGCAACCCTCGTCTCCTCTCTGGTGACATCTATCAGGATCTCTTTGGACATTTTGAACTTACCTCACCGAACTATTCTTCCCACAGCCCTTTCGTCTCACCTAAAGGCGTCACAAGCTCCTCTCCCTGAAACCTGTAAAGGCCGACCCTGGTCACGCTCGTAAGGCTAAGGGGTATGCCTTCAAAAAACTTTTCCCAGATCGCTTCCAAGATCACCCTTATAGGGGCTTCCCCCTCGCCGACCCTCACCAAGAGATCGAGGATACACGCCTTTTTCCTCGGATCAACCCGGAGTTCGAGAATCCCCCGCCTGACATCGAAGACCTTTCCATCCTTTTCCCTGCTTTTCAGCCAAGGCTCAGCCATCATCCGCAGCTCCATCAGGTGAGCCAGCGTATCCTGCGACAAAACCCGTTGCGGCAGCGAGATCCGGTACCAACCGCAGTCGATCACCTTGGAGAGCCCCGAAGCAAATGGGGGAAGAGGGGCCATCGCTTTCACGAGAAGCCCCTGCGGGAGATGAAGGTTGAGGCGCTCAACGCTCTCCTCAACATCGACAGGCCGCTCCAACTCCAGATCAAAATACTCGTTGAGGCCAGCCATCCCGACGCTCAGCGAAGGGCCGTAAGAGACCTTGGGATGGGGGTTGAAACCCTGCGTATAAGCAAGGGGGAGCGAGGAGCGCCGCAGCGCTCGGTTAAACGTCCTCAGCACTTCCAGCTGCGAAAGAAATCTGGCAACATCGACCTTAGCATAGGCCACGCGGTATTTCGGCATATTATCCCCTTCCGATGCTTTACAACAGACGCCGCGATGTGAGAGCAAATCACCAGCTTAGGGCTTCCGAATGCGCCGCAAGGCGCGGGGAAACACCAAAGGCCGAGCAGATGCCGCACCCTCTGCATCCGGCAAACCGGCAGTCAGGGGTGGTCTTCCCCTCCAGCGCCCGCCTGTGTTCCCTGACCAGAAACTTTCTGTCGACACCGCTATCGATGACATCCCATGGGAGAACCT